>JABEVM010000032.1 GCA_013041585.1 Chlamydiota bacterium | reverse complement strand
ATCCATGACAAGACGCATGAATTCATGATGCTCAAATTTTTCGACGAGTCCCTTCGCTTCAAAACGGCGGACCTGTTCATCTAATGAATAAAGAAGTTGCTGTCCCGTAGAGGCGCCACAAAAAGCTGTGCGATTATAAAGAGTTCCTCCGAATCTGCGAAAATCAATGTTCCCTTCCGGCGTCCTGTTAAAAGTGCATCCAAGCCGGTCCATCATACGTATGATCCCAGGTCCTGCAAAGCACATCTCCACAATGGGAGGTTGATCTCCTAAAAAGTCTCCACCTTTAATCGTGTCATATGCATGAATGATAGGGGAGTCATCTTCTGCTTTTAGATTCATCGCAGCGTTGATTCCACCTTGTGCGCATACAGAATGAGACCTTTTGACTTTTGTGACGGAAATAATGCGTACATGACATCCATGTTCAGCAAGTCGCATCGCAGCTGCAAGTCCTGCTAAGCCCCCTCCAACCACAATGACTTCTTTTCCCTGTTTTTTGCGGGTCATGTCTTTTATCCTTAACTTCGTAAATTGATCCAATAGGTTCCCCAAACTGCTGCGAGACCAAGCAGTGTGAGTAAAATCATGAGAAAGATTGCAAATTTATTCATCGCTTTTTGGGAGATAGCTTTAAGTACAACTCCCCACGTGATGAGAAACGTCCAAAAGCCATTGAATGCATGAAAGCAAGCAGATACTACAAAAATCGTATAAAGAAAGACATAAATCGGATTTTTAAAAGTATCGCGAACGATAAGAAGGGAAGCCGTCCCAAAATCTTTAGCCTGAACAACCACCTGTCCTGGCTTTAAAGAATAATGATCTAACGCTTGCACCCACTCAACATTTTTCTCAAACCTCTGCATTGAATTCAAAACGATTTGCTTTTGTGGGTCAAAGTTTGTAGGGGCAGGCCCGGTAATACCGAGTGAATTTTCTTCCAAAAAACCTTCAGAAATTTCACGAAAAGTTTCTTTTGTATCGTTTTTCCTATAAATGTACTTTTCTTGTTCGATCGCATCTTTATCATAGATTTGTACTCCCAATCTTTCTGCAAGAGTATACAGCCCATTATCCATATTAACTTTTGCAAAATACAGAGTTTCTGTCCCTTGCTTTGCTGAAGTGGGATATTCCAAAAAACGAAATTTAACAATGTGTCCGACTAACATAAAAACAAGAATCCAAGAAGTAATCCTCTGCCAAGTGTAGGCCCTATTACGACCATACTCTGGCAAAGAGACCTTTGATCCATCGGATTTGCGTGAATTTGACTCTGATGTCAGTAAATATTTAACACCCAAAACTAAATGAAATAGAATAGGCACGCCAAGTAAAAACAGCTCGATAGCTTCTAGATAAGGTAAATTATGCAGTCCATTTACCATGGAAATAAACCCTCGCGCATCATCTCCAAGAAGCAAGGCTGCTTGTGAATTAGTAAGAAGATGCTCGATAAGAAATAATACAAGCCAAAGGCCCATCAAAGAATGTAATCTTCTCCAGACAAAAGCTTTTGGCAACGTGGCTGTAGTCGCAGTCATATGTAATACCTATAACAAAAAAAGACATTAAACAACTGGCGGATGTTTTTCCAAAGAAAAAAATTTACACGCGTTCTTAAAAGTAGCTTCTGCGAGAGTGGAAAGAGGAATTTTTTTTGTATCAGCTATGACCTTTGCTGTTTCTTCAATAAAAGCAGGTTCATTTGCTTTGCCCCTTTTTGACTGGGGAGCAAGATAAGGCGTATCCGTCTCAATAAGGAGTTGATGTAATGGAACATAGGATGCAACTTCGCGCAAAGCCTCCGATTTTTTAAAAGTCACGATCCCGCTCAAAGAAAGATACCATCCACGGTCCACAACCCTTTTCGCTTCCTCTACTGTTCCAGTAAAGCAATGTAGAACTGTAGGTTGTGTAAATCCACACTCATCAGCAAGTTTAAACAGATCTGAAAAAGCTTCTCTACAGTGGATTACAACTGGCAATTTAAGTTTCTCGGCTAAAGAAAAATATCTGCAGAGGAATTCTTGTTGGATCTTTCTTGGCGAATGCTCATAGAAATAGTCAAGCCCGGTCTCTCCGATCGCGGCCAGTTTTTTCTCTTTCGCATATTTTTCTACAATGGGGAAAAATTCTTCTCCTTCCTTTTCCACATCATGAGGAGTCGTAGCCGCAGTATTCACAATCCAAGGATATTTTTTTTGCAAATCGACTCCTTTTTGAAGGGAGTCAAAATCGGTGCAAATATTAGCAATGCGTAAAACATGAGCTTCTTGTGCATGCTTAATAATTTCGTCGATATGCACAAAGGTTTCTAAATTTGTGAGATGGGCATGAGAATCGAAGTACATAAAAAAATCACCTATTTACGTAGGAATACTTTTGCATAAACACCTCTTTTGAACAATTCAAATTTACTCTCGTTCTAACCATCTGTAATTTACTTAGAATGAAGCATTTCAAATTGATCGCCCCCTCATTATCTCTTTCTTAATGTTCATTATCGCAAACTCCCCTTGCCGAGAAGATATGCACTTAGGTATAAAATGGGATAAAAACCACGAATAACCCCTGCGCATTTTTATGATTCAACCACTATTTTTTGCATCCCTGACCTCATTTTATACCGCCTACAGCGATAGTGACTTTTTTGGAAAAGTAATTTTCCTGGGGCTCATCCTATTATCCATCATCTGTTGGTGTATTCTTACCTATAAAGTGTGGATGCTGCGAAAGATCAAGAAAAATTCTATGACTTTTCAGGATATGATTAGTAACCAAAAAGAGTCTCTTTTACAGCTCGAAATAAAAACATCACCAACTGATGCTCCATCAGAGTTGTTAAATCCGTTTCAGCAGATTTTCTCTTCCATTCAACAAAAGACAAAAGAGCTTCTTCATAAAAACCGTTTCTTTTCGAGTAAAATTGCCAAAGAAGGCGAAGTATATTTAAGCCGCGGCGATCTAGAACTTATCGAATCCCACGTATTAACAACGGTGTCAATACAAAGTAAACTTCTCGAAAAAAATCTTTTCGTTCTTACTATGATAGTTACCTTAGCTCCCTTTTTAGGACTTTTAGGTACCGTATGGGGTATTTTAACTACATTCGCAGGTCTGCAAGCTGGTGGAACGATCAGCTCGAATAATATGATCTTAGGAGGACTTGCTACTGCTCTTACTACAACCGTATTAGGTCTTGTGATTGCAATACCTGCCCTGATTTCCTATAGCTACCTGAAAAATAGTGCTAAAACAATCTCTTCTGATATGGAAGATTTCTTGTATACGCTTCTTTCTACAATCGAGCTGCAATATCGAAGGGTGGAATAATGCGAGCTAGACGCTTTCTCTCTTCTCAAGATTCACAAGAGCCCGATGGGATCAATCTAACTCCACTTCTTGATGTTGTTTTTGTCGTTCTCATCATGTTCATTTTAATCACTCCCATGCTTGAACTTGATCGCGTTGAACTAGCAAATAGCTCTAAAGATAAAGCCAAAGAAGCGAAAGTAGTGCAAGAAAACAATAGGATCATGATCCACGTGCATGCAGACAATTCGATATGGATCAGCGCAAGAAAAGTTTCATTAGAAGATCTTGCGCAGTTTTTGCAAAAAACAAAAAAAGACTATCCCGGACAAATCCCTCAACTATTTCAAGATAAAAAAGCTTATTTTGGAACCTATCAATCCATTAAAAATCTCGTTGAATCATGCGGATTTGAAGAGCTAGATGTAATTTTACAACCTTGAATGTCATCATGACCTTTTTTCCTGGAACTCATGTAAGCTCAGAGAAAACAACTCGAAAAAAACGTAAACTGTTTTTTCTGACTATCTTTGTGCATGTCCTCATTATATTTT
>JABEVM010000247.1 GCA_013041585.1 Chlamydiota bacterium | reverse complement strand
TTAAAAAATTTATTGAGGATAACTTACAATAATATGATTTTTAGGTGGTCAATTTGGGGTCAAAATAAAGAAAAAAGTTTAGAGCTATTGAAATATAGCGTTCTTTCTTTTAAGAAACAATTTGGTAAAAACCATAGATATGTTATTTACACAGATTCATCACATGAGTTAATGGGCAAATTCGGAAATATTGCAGAGGTGTTAGACTTTAACAGCTCTAATAATGAGTATGATATTGATTCGATTACTACATGGAGAAAATGGTGCCCCTCTGTAAGAATAGATATTTCTGAAACAGAATTTTATATTGATTCTGATGTGTTCTTACTTAAATACCCTGAAGAGGTAGATGAGTTCATCAAAAATCCTAGATTAAAATTTGGGATTTTGGATGAATTTAAAGGACAGCCTTGGCAACATGGCGCGATGCAAAAAAAGGGAGTCAAAGAAGCACCCTTTGTAAATGCTGGGTTTTTTATTCAAAAAGCCGGTTACAGCATCTCTGATGATCTGCTCAAAGAGAGAGAATGGTGGAAAGAAAATATCTCAAATGAGGAACAAAAGCATCACGATGAACAAGGTTGTCTGGCTATTGCTTTAACAAAATATTTAAAAGATGGTGAGCTATATGTTTTTCCAAAGAATAAATATATGTTAATTGGTCCAAATGAAAATAAAGATATCGAGAGTCTAGAAAACGTAACAATGTTCCACGCAGTGTATCCTGAACATCCTGCTTTTTATAAATTCAAGGGTGTTCTAGACAAAATTTTATATGAGTAAGAAAAATACAACTGCAATTCTAATGTCGGTACGAAATGAGGAGTCATATATTGATTTTAATATATCCTACCACCTCGATCTTGGTTTTGATTATATTTTTATTGCTAATCATTGTTCAACCGATGGCACAAGCGAAGTACTAGACCAATATAAAGTCGATAAAAGAGTTGTCGTAATCGACGAAAAAGATCCAGTGTTTGACCATGCAAAAATCACAAATAAATTACTCGCTCAAGCAAAAGAGAATTATGAAATAGATTGGTTTATATTTTTAGATGCCGATGAGTTTCTATCCATAAAAGAAAAAACAATTCATGAATTTGTAGAAAGACTGGATGTCCAGAATATTCCCTATGCCACTATTGGTTGGGCTAACGCGCTGTTCGACTATACTATGTCTGATTACACATGTTCTCCAGTCACACCTATTGATACAACAAAGTATTATTTGCCATGGTCCGAGAAAAGATGGCAAGAAGGAGGGCACTTTAGAAAAGCGATAGTAAGAAATCATGACAACATGGAAGTTGTTGTTGGAGGCCATTTTGTCGAGTCAGGAAACAATATAGATTTTTTCGGAAAGTATCACTGGAACCCTTTTATTGTGCCGTATGAAGAAGCAAAAATCCTTCATTTTGAATTTAGAGGTAAGGCTGAGGACATTTATGCTAAATGGAAGAAGTTAGCTGATTATGAAAATGACTCTACTTCAGACAAAAATGCTCCGTGGATGGAGAGAATAAATACGATAAGGGGTTACGTGGAAGAATTTAAAGACAACATAAAGACAATTAATGAAAGATGGTTTAAAGAACATAGAACCTTTTGGGGAACGTTAATTCCAGATAATCGCATAGTTTATGACACGACATTGTCAATATGGTATAGAAGATATTTTAGAAATAAAATTGAAAACAGAGAAGTAAGTTCTGTGTGTTTAGTCAGAGATCGTAATCTAGGAGATGTTGTCATGACAGAACCTGTCGCGCAATTCTTAATAAAGTATGTTGATAAGGTATATTTAGCCACTGATATAAAAGAAGCGAGTTTAATTTTTAACACATACGATGATATTTACAAATATAAAGATATAAACTCATCTGATATTAACTGCGACGCAAAAATTAAACTAATATACGAATTAAGCGATAATAAAAAATCTTATATCCAGGGGTATATGGATTCAATAGGTTTTGGCGAGGTTGCAAATAATAATATTCCTGAAATAAATCAGGAATGGGAAAATATAATGGATGGAGAATATATTTTACTTGCTCCGTATACAAGCACTTGGGAAGAGCAAAAGAGAAGCTGGGGCTACGAGAAATATAGAGAACTTCAATCTTTATTAGAAGAGAAATTTGGGGTAAAATGCATATTTCTTGAGAACCAGTATTCATTTCAAGAGATGATGTCACTCATTCGGCACTGTAAATTTTTTGTTGGCAATGACTCTGCTCCAGCGGTGATAGCACAAAGTTTTTCTAAAAAATCTTTTATTGTATTCGGCGCAACTTCTCCTAAGTACCTACATCTGTCGGATAACGCAACGCCTATTTATGACGATAATAGGCATAGGTTATGTGATCATAAAACAAGACAAGAAGAAATTGATTGTTGTGAGGAATTTTGCATGGAAAGAGTAAAAGTTGAAGATGTGTTTAAAGAGATAATAAATAATATATGAGTGATAAAGTATTACAACTAAAATTATCCTACATAACAGGTCTAAGACCTGTGGTTTTAGATGAATTAAAAAGATTAAATTTTAAGATACTTGATGAAGCTAAGGATTCAGTGTTCATTGAATTTTCAGAAGAAATTATTTCAAAGGTAAAAAAACTTAGAAGTGTTTCGCGCGCATATCTTGTCTTACAGAACGATACTTATCATCCAACGTATATTTCGAATCATAAGTCTATATTAGGAAACCTTATTGATATCGTTGTTAAATACGATAACTTCAAAACATTTAAAATTAGTTGCGCGGGGGCTGATTCACCCGAAATGAGAAGTATCGCAAAATATATTCAAGACACCTATAGAATAGAAGAGAGAGATGAGGCAGATTTAAAAATACATATTATCAAGCCAGAAGATATTTGGGAGATTGGTATTCAAATAACTCCGCGCCCGCTTTCTGTCAGAAATTATAAAGTTGTCAATATGAGCGGTGCAATGGATCCGACCATAGCATATGCCGTTAATTCTTTCTGTAATCTTGATTCAGCCCATTCGTACTTAAATGTTTTTTCTGGCAGTGCAACATTACTAATTGAGGCAGCCCAGTGCTATCCGGATCTAGAGAAGCTTTTAGGGTTTGATAACAATAAGAAACATTTGTCCCTATCTATCAAAAATATTAAAAAAGCAGGACTCATAAAGAGGGTGCAAGTAAAGGAAGCTGATATTTTTGATAAGCCAAACTTTGGTACGTTTGATGCAATCGTATCCGATTTACCATTTGGCATGTCGATTTCAAAAAATGAAGATTTGGAGAAACTCTACACGATTTTTGTTCAATATTGTGAAGGTGTATTAAATAATGGTGGAAGGCTGGTTATCTACACTAGTGAATATGAGCTTATCGAACCAATTTTGCTTAAATCACGATTTAAGATTATTCAATCATTGCAATTGAAGTTCATAACCAATGTTGATGCGTATTTGAGGCCGAAGATTATCGTATGTGAGTTTAAATAATGTATGGAGGAAATTGATCTAAAGAAATTTTTAGAAAAATACAGAGATACCAAAGTCGATTTTTATCGTTTTCCTGGTAATTATGGAGACTCGCTTATTTGGCATGGAACAAAAATATTATTA
>JABEVM010000246.1 GCA_013041585.1 Chlamydiota bacterium | reverse complement strand
TTAGTATAACAGCTTACTAATTTTATATGAAAGATTTGAATTTTAATTATAAAGAAGTATGGTGAAGCAAAAATATGGTTATATGAGTCCTATTGAAGATTTAAAAAGAAATCTCGAACTTTTGCAGGCCCGCGATGCCACTTCCATCGAAGGAATGGAGTTAAGACCCGTGATTGCAGCTTTAGAAGATGTCGAAGATATCTTTGCTAAGTATTCTTCACAAATTACTGATTCAGAACTTGTGCAAAGAACTTTGGAGGTTCTTACTGTTTATGAGCATACACCCCAATTTCAAGAGCCTAAATCCAACGATGAATCGTTCTTCCGAGGGTTAGTTGTACAAGTAGAAAATGCTGCTTATGTAAGAAAGATGCAGCTGGCAACAAGCGCATATGAAGTAAAAACGGGAAGAAAGCTTCCCAAGCGAACTCTGCAAGACTTTTTGTCCTCTGAAGTAACTGAGAGAAAACTACAGCTTCCTCCTGAAGAAGTCGAAAGAATGATTGAAGCCAAGTTCCAAGATTTACAAAAGGAAAGATTACGTCTTTTAAAAAATCTTTCTACCGCTTACCAAGTTCTTTTTCCAGAGGGAAAATTTGCCTATCCGAAAGAAACGGTCACTTCTAAGTTATTTCCACAAACAAATGCCTGGTATATGGGTGGATTTATTGAGGGTGAAGATGAATTATTAGAGAAAGTAACAGATATCGCCGCTGAAAATCATATTAAGCTATTTTCAGATACCCCTCATGTTGAGCCTACGGATGCAAACACCCTTCATTTATTAGAATATGGGAAAACACATGAAGAGGAAGCTGCTTTTCCACAAGACTTCGTTGACTTTAGCCAAACTACAGTGCAGATCCCCGCAATGTTTGAAGAATTAGGATTCAGTCCTAAAAATCACAGGCTCTATGGACAATTTACTCAAAATCTAATAGGAAATCGAGTCAGAAGACACCCCCTGTGGACAAAGGTTCCAGATAAAATACTTCATTGTGTTCTAGGCAATCCCATCGTACGACAATCTGCAAAAAAAGCAATTTTTCTAGCCGAATCAGCAAGCGTTCCTATCAGCATGAACCTATCCTATAACGAAGGCGGAAACACCCTAATCGGCCACGACGACTTAGGCCCCTATGCAATTATTGGATGTGATTCCTATGTTGCCACTAAGTATCTCATTGAAAGAAACCTAAAACGCTCTGTTTCCAATGAAGAAGTTGCTATGGCCTTTGCCATAGATTATGGAATTCCTAAAGAAAGACTTTTCTTCATTGAACAACCCGGAGACTTTCATTTAGATATGAGGATGGCAATTGTAGGAGAGAAAACGATCATTCTCAATTCATCTAAAAGGGCTTTCCGAGAATTTGCAAACTTTCGAGTGCACAATACACCAGAAGAAAATGAATTTTTAGAGGAAACAACACTAGCTAAGAATGCATTCGAAGATATTGTGGAAAAACAACTTCAACACTTTGGATTTACCGTACTAAGAACTTCAGGATGCTATGATTTAAGTTATGGCGACCACGTAATGAATTTTTTCAACTTCGTTACGGCAACAACCCCAGAAAAAAAGAAGATTATAGTGGCAATGGGGTGTATCGATAAGGCCTACCAAAACCGTTTCAAGTTCATGCTCTCGCAGACAGAGGCTAGAGATGCTAAAGTTTACTTTCTTCCCATTACTCCTTCTAGAGAGTGCTTGAATTTAGAAGGAGGCATATCTTGTAGGATAAAGACACTTCCTGCATCAGCTGAACCTAGCCAGGCTGAGAACCCCTCCGATTAATAAACAACCCGGACCCTTCCAAAAATAGAATAGCTGCTCTCTCCATTAATAGTCCCTCCCCCAGTATAGCTCATCTGAAATTGGCTAGAAATCGATTTAACAAGTTCTGTGGGTAGATTCTCATGTGCAAAAATCCGAGGGGCTTTAATTTGGAAAAAGCCTGCTTTCAGAAAAAGTGCTTGGGGATTATGAATAATACGAAATTTATGAGGAGGCGCCTTGGCATCTTCTCCCTTATACTTGAAATGAAAAATGACATGAAAAAAATCACTTCTCTCAAAACAGGTAGCAATTCGAGAAAAAAGCTCTTGATCACTTTCAATTTCAAAAGTGTCCGGATATTTTACACAGAGCGTCTTATGAGATGTCCAATCGTTTCTCTGACATCCCTGGTCGCAATAATAAACAACCTTGCACTTGCCACAATTTTTGGGAGATTCAAGTAATTTATCACAATGTTGACAGTGTACTTTTTTAAAAACCGTTACGGCCTTTTTCTCTTCTCCGTCTCTTTTTACCACTGCATCTGAGGAAGCTGCGCCAGTTGCTTCACTGGATAGCTTTTGGGTAAGGCCTGTCTTCATAATCACCTCTTTAAAAATTCTATAATTATGGCCTAAAAGAATACCTTTTTTACTAATAAAAATCTCTAGGTATTGATGACGTAAAATCGAATGTAAACTTTAAATTAGAATGATAGAATTTAAACCATGAAAAGCTTAGCTCTTACG
>JABEVM010000245.1 GCA_013041585.1 Chlamydiota bacterium | reverse complement strand
ATCTTATGCAATAAGCTAAATATCAGAAACTTGTGGAATAACCACTTTTTAGATAATGAAATGAATATTTCTTAAACACTTTTAAATCTTAAGTCATTAAATTATAATAATTTAAGATTTGACCTGGAAAAATATGCAGAATACCAGGAAGAATTTTTACGTATCCACCTTACTAGCAAATACTTCAATAAGGCTATACTCTTTGCCAGTTAGCTGAGTGCGCTGAAAATCTACGCATAATTTCTCTTCGAAAGATCTGACATGTTTTATGTGAAATCCTGAAGATGTGAGATAGTTTTGAATGGACTCTTCAGTATGAAAATATCTACTGAGAGTTTTCCCGTTGTAGACATAGGTAATCATTCCGGTATCAGGATCAAGCGTTGCGCTTTCATCATGAGCTTCAGAGCAAGCAAGAGATCTAACCACAACAAATAATTTACCACTTACTTTCAGTACACGGTAGAGTTCGTTTAACGCTCTTATAAGATCGTTCTTCGGAAGATAATGTAGAACAAGCCTTGCATACACAAAATCAAAGTATCCATCGCTATAGGGTAGAGGTTTTGCGATATCCTCCATCTTGACATCGATATGGTCTTCGAGCCCAGCCTCTTCAATACGTTTTTTTGCAAATTTTGCACCCTCAGGATCAATCGTAGTCGCAATGATATGGCGGTTTGGATTTCCCTGCGTCATACGTATTTCGGCTAAGCCTGCTGTAGAGATCCCAACACTATAAACCTTTTGATCTTGCTCTGTAAGCGCTGCAATGCCGTTATTTTCACTAATGGAAGAATACATATTTTTTATAGCAATGTTTTAAACAAGATTGTAAGAGATTCTTCATTTTATTGAAGCAGATACTTTTTGGAAGAAGCCTCCATCCAAAGATGTGAGGCTTCTCTTTTTTCTCTTTATTGATCTTCTTCATCTTTGAACAGATACCGATTCAGAGAGGCTTCGTGCCAATGCTTAAATCTGCAAGACTCCCCAGCTCCAGCTCCATACCTCGCATCTTTTGTTAATTCAGAATGGGAACGGATGACAGTATCCATAGCAGCATTAATAAATAACGCCATCGTATAACGCTCAATTCCTCCTCGAGCCTTATGAACTCGATGCTTTGTTGCCTTGATTGCATCATTGGAAGCGAGTTGACCAAACTCTCCAACTTGAAATAACATTACATCGGGATCGTCTGAAACGACCTTATGAAATTGTGTTCCAGCCTTTGTTCTAACAAACAATCCAGCTTCTGGAGGTTCAGGAATTGCTTTACCATCCAAAAAGTAAAAGGCAGGTAAAAGCACAGTAAAAAGCCCATGGTCGAAATGAGCCCCGCACCAGAAAGGATTTTCCATCGTTTCATCAGATTGCTTATCGTAGTGTAACATACGGCCTACTCCTGTGATTTCATTTGAGGCAATAACAGTTCTAGGCCCTATCAGATCAATCGATTCCATAACTCTTCTTCCGATATCAAACATCAAATAAGCAATTTCTTGGAAAGGGGTTTGTAGATCGCATTCAATGGGCCATTTGTTTTCCAAGCTGTTTGGCACAAAAGCATAGTAAGAAGCTTTTGAGTCATCAACCATCCATGAACCATTTGGTCTAAGAAATTTTTCTTTTCCAATTTCATAACCAAGAAATTCTCCAGCCGATCGATTTGGGGAATAGGATTGTTTGACTCGTAAAGGTAGAGAGGAAAACTCCCTAGCCTTTTCAATATAGCGTTTAGCGCTCTCTTTATATCCGGGAACCCCTCTGATCCCTACTATTCCCTTCTCCAGTAAAGCCTTTCGAAGTAATTGAATTGTATTTGGATCTTGCTTAGCAAAGTCTTCGTAAGAAAATATATCCAGGTTTAGAACCTCAGGTGAAGTATCAATTGCACCTTCATATGCAAATCCAGTCCCGCTTAGAGTTACTGCTGTAGCAATTGTCATTACCTTCATTCTAACTTTTTGAAAAATATTCATCTTTTCCCCCCTTTATCTAAAGGATTTTGTTTCAAAGCAGGCATTACTATGCATCTAGCTTTGTGGGATGACAAGATATTTTTTAGGCAACTTGCTTGTAGATATTCTAAACTCTTCTCTTCGATTTGCAAATTGACAGCCTAGTTTTAATTTGCTAAGTAAAGACTAATAAGCACAAGGAGATCCCATGATCCGCAAACTTCCTTCAGGAGAATATAGACTGTATTCTCGCAGCAAGAATCCTAAAACTGGAAAACGTCGGAATTTAGGAACTTTCTGTACCAGAGCTGAAGCAGTACAACACGAAAGAGAAATACAGTTTTTCAAAAGACGCTGATGCCCCACCAAATGAAAAAGTTTCTATGCGATGAGATGTGTTTAGAGTTAGGGCGATGGCTGCGTGCTGCTGGATATGATACAGTCATCATAGACACTCCTATACCAGATAAGGAAATTTTCAAAAAAGCAACTGCAGAAAATCGTCTTCTTCTCACAAGAGATAAAGATTTCAAGAAATTCGACCCAAAAGGAAAAATAGTCATTTATTTACGAAGTGATGCTCTTGATGAATGGGCAAAGCAATTAAAAGAAGAAGGGATTAATTGGTTATTTCATCCTTTTTCTAGATGTCTTCATTGCAATTCCCTACTTGAAAAAATCACACCTCCTCTCGACTTAGAACATATTCCGAAACACGTAAAGAAATTTTGGTCTTGTCCTCTTTGTGGTGGCATATTTTGGCTTGGATCCCACACAGAGAGAATGGAAGACCAACTTAAAGCATGGCAAAACACCTTTTTTAAGGATTAACCAAATTCAATCCTTCTGACCGATGATAAACTTATGAAGAAATCGATGAAAGACAGGAGCGATAATAACTGCAATCACAATCAGAAAT
Source organism: Chlamydiota bacterium (assembly GCA_013041585.1). GTDB lineage: Bacteria > Chlamydiota > Chlamydiia > Chlamydiales > Rhabdochlamydiaceae > JABEVM01. The sequence continues at coordinate 1,661 of JABEVM010000245.1, read as the reverse complement.
ACAGTCCCGCTAAAAAGAGCGTAGCTACCCGCAAATATCTTTCCGTTTTCCGTTACGATTGGATCAACAGGTCCCATACCCGATAAAATCATAGATGCTCATATGCATCCACCCAACTCATACCCTCAAAATGCGAATAACCAAGCATGCCTAACCCTAATGAAAAAGCGATGATTAAGAGACCAATAACAAGATTTCGTATAACACGTTTAATGAAAATATTCGTTGGTAGTAAGGGCTTAGGTTTTAATGAAGACATAGATTCCTTTTTCTATTTTCAAACCAAAAATCCTCTTCGAGACTCTTTTTTTTAGAGTAGTTGAATTTTGATTCGCATCAATGACAAACGATATAATCACAATTGCTTTTCAGCGCGAAACGAAAATATCGTTTTCAAAAGGTGCTAAAATAGAAAAGAGATCCTCCCTGATTCAAAAAAGGCAAAAATCTGTAACTAGTCTGCACATAGACCTTAATATTAATAAAGGCATTGTTGCGTAATTCGATTTTATCATCATTTCTTGGTGTTGATTCATGAGGGATCGACCTTTTTAGCTGGTTCCCTAGCATTCCTTTTAATCTCGATATAGCAGTTTCTACTATGGATCTGTGGTAACCGATGCGCCTTTTCCATTCTTTTACAGCCTCTTCATTATTCCCTAGCTCATAGATAAGCCTTACTGCGTCATCTCTTCCTGTCTCCTCTTTTCCTATTCGATATTTTGACCCTTTTCGAGGAGGAGTACTATCTTAATATTTTGTCTTTCCGCTTGCTTATAGGTATCGTATCACCCGCTCCATCCATCCAAACTTTTTCTACACTCCTTGGAACCACTTCTAGACCCATTCTAAGGTAGTGATATCTCCTATGGAGTCATCTGAGGTCACATTAAATATGATCTCATGAGTATCCGGGCATATTCCTAATGTCATTTTCTTCCATTTTTTCCTTCTACATTCTCCATGGATCTTTTCATGCCATTCCCCATCTCCGTAGATCTTAACGGTAGAATCTATCACCAGATGTTTGGGCCTAGCATTGCTTAATTTACGGTAGTCGATATCCAGCCTATTCATTCTTCTGGATATTCTAGAGTAGGAAGGAACAGATAGAGTGATATTCATGAGCTTGAACAGAGAACCAATAAATCCTTCTGTTGCCCTAAGTGATAGATGAAAAAAGAACCTGACCATACAGACTGCCTTAATAGCTGCGTCAGAGTATTTTCCAGGTCTGCCGGCATTAGTTTTTTTCTTATTTGAGGTCCATGTTTTGAGGACATCTTCTGATATCCAAAAAGTTAGACTTCCACGATTAATCAAAGATTTGTTATATTCAGCCCAATTTGTAATTTTCTGGCTCATAAGTAGCTCTCAGTTAGTGTGGTAACCAACTAGTCTACGTGTGAGCCTTTCTTTTATCAATTAAATATTTGACCCTAAGCTTCTCATCCTAAATAAGCTCTTCTAGGAATTACGCAACAACTCTTTAATAAACTATTTTTATCGCAAGACTCTTATTATAAACAACTTATTAGATAAGTTCATAAGCGAACCTTTCTCCTCTGTACACGACAAAAATCTCATAGACACCTTTCCTTGGTAACAAGGCCTAAGTAGTGAAAGACGGACAACCCCTCCAAGAGGCTTTGATCTTCTCT
>JABEVM010000244.1 GCA_013041585.1 Chlamydiota bacterium | reverse complement strand
GTATCAAGTCCCATGCAGTGGGGGAGAGAGAGCTTTCTTGAGAGTCTTGCGATTTGAACAAGGCCCACTCCGCTTTCAAAGCTGCTGCTGAGGATCATACTCTTTTGGTTTTCTTTGCAAAATTGATAAATGGGTTCAAAAGAGGCAAAACGTCCATGGAGAGTTGGTTTTACAACGCAAGCCTTTAAATTAGGAAGTGTTTGCAGATCTTCTATAGAAATTTCTCGAAGGGACTCATCAAGTGCTAAGGGATAGGGGAAATGTTTTAAATCTGAGAAATTTTTTAAAGGCTCTTCAATATATTCAAAATCGGTGTCAGAAAAATTGGAGAAGAAATGGAGTGCTTGGTCTAAGTTCCAGCTTTTATTCAGATCAAGGCGAAGTTTTATACTTCCTTTGATCTCTTTGATAAATCCTAATGCTTCGTCTTCACTTAAATGCTGCATTTTCAGTTTGGCTGTTGTGTAGCCGTTGTCGAGGATTTGAGACAGCCTTTTCTCCATGGATTTAAGAGGACCCATCAGAAGGCCGTTTAAAGAGACTTTTTCACCTTGCAAGATAGATTCAGGAGATGTGATTCCAATTGGTTTATCAATCAAGACCGCGCTTGGTGTAGACTTTTCGAGCGTTGCATGTTCAAGAGAGGGCTGAAGTTCTACAGGTTTTGGCATAGGCGCTTTCTGAAGCCTTAGAGTTTCTTGCTTGATCTGTTCTTGCAGTGATTCGATTCCAAATTGCAATGAAGGGGGGAATGTAGCAATCATCTCTAAAGAAAAAAATAGATCGTTTTGCAGGAAAGAAATAATCTCCGAAAGCGTCTCTTTGCTCCAAGAAGGGAGAGGCGCTACTTCGCTCCAGAGTTCTTTCCCTGCGAATGTGGTTTGCAGCAAGAGCCCTTCTCTTTCAGAAAACGATTGGCTATATATTGGGATCGTATATTTGAAAACACGTATTTCAGAGTATTTCATAAAAGTATAAACCCTTGGCAAATTACAAAAGTATGAAGAGTAAATAAAAGAGCAGTTTGAGGGAGAAGTCGTAAATAGTCTGGGGATTTAGAGAAGACTGCTTGTATTAACTTTATCGCAGGTAAAAGGAATGCTACACTTGCAAAACCAAAAACATGGGGAACAAGAAAAAAGACGGGGATCAGAATTCCCAGTAGAAGGCAGAGCGTGTATTCGATTTTACCAAACTTTGACCCGAATCTAACGATGAGGGTTTTTTTCTGCGCCTTTGTATCCTCTTCGACATCTCTAAGATTATTGACTGTTAAAATAGCGCAGGAAAAACATCCCGGGGAAATTCCAAGTAAGAAAGCTTTGTAGGAGAGGATGCCGCTTTGTAAATAATAGGTGCTTCCTGTCGCAATAGCTCCAAAGAAAAGGAGCACAAAGATCTCACTTAAGCCCAAATATCCGATAGGATAGGGGCCTCCAGTATATAAAAGTCCGAGCGCTACAGATAGACTCGCAATCAGAGCGATCAGAATTCCTCCGTGCCAGATTAAGTAGATGCTGAGAATAGAGGCTAAAATAAATGCGCTTGAAATGGCCACTTTCATAGCCATTTCACTGACCATGCCAGATGCAGTGACTCGAAGAGGTCCTTTTCTATTTGGGGTATCCGTTCCTCGTATGCCATCGAAATAGTCGTTGGCGAGGTTCGTGCCAATTTGAATGCAAATCGAGGCTAAAAGTGTATAGAGAAAGAGGAGATAGTTTTTGTAACCATGACTGATTGCAAAACAAAATGCAATGGCTACAGGAGAAATACTTGCAATCAATGTTTTAGGGCGAACTGCGCTGATCCAAATTTGGAGCGTCTGCATTATGGTCTCCTAGGGAATTTGCTAAAGTTAGGCTTTCTTTTTTCTAAAAATGCATTTTTCCCTTCTTGTCCTTCTTCTGTCATATAATAAAGCATTGTCGCATTTCCTGCGAGTTCCTGAATTCCTGCTTGTCCATCGCAGTCTGCATTAAATGCAGATTTTAAACAGCGAAGCGCAATCGGAGAATGTTCTAGAATTTGCTTGCACCAAGCAATTGTTGTCTCTTCTAAATGCTCATAGGGCACAACACAGTTGACAAGCCCCATATCTAATGCTTCTTTCGCGTTATATTTTCTGCAAAGAAACCAAATTTCTCTGGCCTTTTTCTGTCCTACAACCCTTGCCAAATAGCTCGAACCGAATCCGCCATCAAAAGATCCAACCTTTGGACCTGTCTGACCGAAAATCGCATTCTCTGCTGCTATGGTAAGATCGCATATTACATGCAAAACATGTCCGCCGCCGATTGCATAGCCTGCAACCATGGCAATCACAGGTTTAGGACAAGACCTGATCTCTTTTTGTAAATCAAGAACATTTAGTCTATGAACTCCTTCTGAATCACAATAACCAGCAGTTCCTCGGATTTTTTGGTCGCCACCTGAACAAAACGCTTCTCTGCCTTGACCTGTTAAAATGACCACACCAATAGAAGCATCGTTCCTCGCATCTTGCAGAGCGTGGGACATTTCGATTACAGTTAAAGGACGAAATGCATTACGCACTTCAGGGCGATTGATGGTGATCTTCGCGATCCCTTCAGCTTTATGGTATTTAATGTCGGTGTACTCTCCATAGGATTTCCATGGAAAAGTTCCTTCATCTAGAATTTTTTCATCCTCGATATTTTGTGCGCTGTCTATTTGCATAAAGTACCTTTACTTCGCGGTGATTTATAGTAAGACTATGATACTTATTGTTTTTTTCTCCAAAGAGAAAATGGTTTTTTTAAAACTTGTTCTCATTTTTATGAATTATAAAGAGTAAAAAACTAACTTCCTTTTTGCTGAGATGAGCTTAAAATAAAAAAACTCCTGTTCACATGACATGAACAGGAGTTTTATCGACTGATTATACAATCGTTTTTATTACTTTTTCTTGGGTTCTGATTCTTCTATAGCTTGAGTTATAGCAGAGCTTAAAGTTGCAAAACTTTGAGTTGCTTCTGAAATATCTGCTTTAAGCTTTTCAATTGTTTGACTAACAGGTTTCAATTCAGCTTCGAATTCTTGATTCTCTTTTTGGGTTTGCCCAACGGCTTGTTGAGATCTAGCAATTGCTTCCTGGAGTCTTTGGAATAGTTTAGAAGTTTCTTCTATAGTCGCTCCAAAAGAGGCAATCTCCTTCTCTAGTAGTCCTTGTAACTGTGTTGCGTAGCCTTCAAGCGTTGCTATCTCTTTTTCAAGAGCATCTTTACTTTCCTGTACCGGTTTTCTACTTTCTGCAAGCTTTTGTAACATCAGATCATAACCAGATGACTCTGCTTCTAATGTTGTGTTATCCTCACCATCTTTAATCTTTGCTTGAGCTTCTTGTTTTAATCTCTCGAATTTTTGTTGCGATTGCTCGAGTTCTTGGATTTGCTGATCAACTCTTCCAAGAGCTTGTCGTTTTTCTTCGATTTTTTGATCAACTTTACCTTTTAGTTCAGTTATCTTAGCCGCCAATTGCTCTACCTTTGTAGGTTCTGTAGAAAGCTTTGTAGAAAGAGGTTTGAGTGAGTCTAAAATCTGAGTCAAAGTAAACGGGAGGCTTCCTGGGAGCTGTTTGGTTAGCTCTTCAACTTTTTTCTTTTCAGCAGCTACATCAGCTGTTAAAGAAGCAATATTTACCTTTGCAGCGTGTGCGAAACTACCTTGTTGTGCTTCTAAAGTTTTTTGGATAGCTGCCATAGAGGCTTGAAATAATTTTATTTTCTCACCGAGCTGTTGAACAACTTTATCATTGAGGCTGTATTGGTGGAATACTTGCTTTGTTTTTGCAACTAGTGTTTCTCTTGTAAAGTTTGTGCCAGAATCTTGTACAGCAGCTCTTACTTTTTCTAGTTTTGCTTTTGCTTCATCGCGGGCTTTTTCAAGCTTTTGTTTATCTTGTTGATATTTTGAGGTTAGTGCTTGTTTAGTGCTGTCTATTGAAGAGCTAAGTGATGAAGAATTTGCAACTGAACTGAGACTTTTTGTAGCGCTCAGATACTCTGCTTCTAATTTTTTTAAGGCCACATCACTGTCTGTGATTATTTTATAAAGGGCATCAATAGCATCTGTAATTGCTTTTTCGTTAGAAGAATGTCCAATGGGTTGATCGCTTGTTTGAGAAACGCCTAACTCTTTCAAGGTATTTTGAATAAGCGGGAGCCAAGAATCTCTGCTCTTCGTTGCTGTCTGTAGTTCAGCAGTCAGAGTCTCTATTTTTTTGAAAAATGCAGTGACTGTACTACTTTCAGTTTGAAGTTGCTCTTTGGTCTCACTTTGACGCTTGCTATTTTCTAAGGATTGTCTCGCAGTTTGTACTGTTTTGTCATGTACTATTTTCAAGGACTCTCCAATTGCAAAAGATACGACAGTTGCTGCAAGTCCAATTGTGGTTTCAT
>JABEVM010000243.1 GCA_013041585.1 Chlamydiota bacterium | reverse complement strand
TTAATATATTTTAATAAATTAACAACAAGAATTAACAATGATAATTACTAGCAAGCAAACATTTGAATATACAAAGGGATATGCTAATACACCTCATGTCCGAAGTCTCATAGAACAGGAAACTGCTATCTGTACAAAAGCCAATCGAAAGCCCGATTCTTCAATAACAAATTTGTATCTTTGTCATGCCACAAGGTTCCTTCCACGAGAAGGAATAATTCATCCAAGAATGAAATTCAATGGCAACACAACTCCTGGTTTAATACCTACTATTGAAAGAGTATTTTCCATTTTTAGACCAACAGTGCACTTTTCTGTAAACTCAATCGCTTCGGCACACAGTGCCTATGCTCAAGCAAGCAAGCCGAGGTTTATCATCATAGATAAGCTTACAAATGCCTTGGACAGTATTTCAGGAGGATATCTGGAAGATATGTTCTGTATTGGCCCTTATAGAATTTCAAATGAAGCGACAATTCTAATCCCAGAATCATCGAAAATGGATTCTGAACTACAAGATAAAATCAAAAAACTTAATGGACGTGTTGAAATCGTCTATTATAATGGCAGTGAGCAATTGGCTTTTGAAAACTGGATTCAAGGAAAAAATGCTCATCCAATAAAAGCAGTCCAATCTGACCCGAACATACCCAACTTTGTATGCTTATTAGGAAATGACAGATATATTTCTAGTCAATCCTTAATGCAAGAGATCAAAAAAACATTTTGTACACATGATACGTCGCCTACAGCTCAAATAGAAGAACAGATATGCACAGGCGAGATCTATTCTATCCCTCCATTTTTAGAAAGTGTTAAAACACATTCTCTTGAGGTCATTGTAAGATCAATCATAGAGTATGTAGATGTAGCGAGCAAAGTCTATGAACTAAGTGCAAAGCAAAGACGTTTTATTCGTAGTTATGAAGAAGCTATTCTTCTAGCAGTCAAGATCATTTCTAAAGCAAAAAATAACGTTCAACTGCTACAAGATTTAGATTTTCATAATGAATTAATCATGCACTATGACAAAAAATTTGACTTAACTAGAAAAATTGATTCTCAATCAGCAACACAAGTATTATCAGAACTAACAGGGTTGACTTTTTCTGCCTATTATAGAATGGATTGCGATACAATCGTAGACGCTGCTCATCAAACAAGCTTGTCAGAAATTGAAAGCGAAACACTCTTAGCTAAACTAATAAGAGACATAGGCCTTGAATTTACAATAGAACAGCAGGAAAATTCTTTTTATATTATTTTAAAAGGAGTCAATTTACCTGAAGTACAGGAAAAGATAAAAAAATAAAATCTCACGAGTTCCACGATAACCTACAAATTAGAAAAATCAGGCTATGTAACCTTTCAAGGTTCTTAACGTTCTTTATCAGCGTTCCGTAGATCGAAGATATAGATAGGCATTGAACCGTCCAAATGGATCCAAATTTCAGAATCATTCGTATCTTCGATTACAAAACCCTTAAAGCTCTGCACAATAAAAGCACTTCTTAAACCAATCGCGCAATAAAACGTTCCTAGTTCATCCCTCTTTCTGGCAAAAAAGCTTGATAGGGATGAACTATTCCTGCATGATTCAAAAAAAATGAAGTAATAAAAAAAAATTATGTATATCCTTCCACGGATATTATTTTTCAAGAGTTTATGAAAGTACAAGCAACCCTCATCAATCATAATCATAATCCACCTAAAGAAGTATTACGCTTAGATTATGAAAACAAAACTGGTTATAAGATTACTTTTCTAGATAACGAGTTTAAAAAGATGATTGAAGAGACAGGAGGCATACAAATACCCCCTAACGCGCACCCTATCCTTAAAAATTATAGACAAATTGCGATTCCTGAGCAGGATGCTTCGCCTGAAGAAAATAAAATCTTCATGATCGCGTTTCAACAGATCTACTTTCAAACCCAGTTAGTCTCTCGCAACTACACCTGGGATACCAAGATCATCTCGCAAGACTAAGCTTGCGAGCTTCTCATTACGAAGGAAAACGGCTTTTTAAGTACGTAATCATCTCACTAGAAGAAGGATTTCCCTTTTCTTGAATAAACATTTTGAGCAAAAGAACCGCCTTGGAAACTTCGCTTCTTGCAGCCGCATCAAAATCTTGTTTCATATAGATAAAATCGTAGATTTTTTTTGCGTAAACAAAAGTGAATATCGAACTTGTTCCATAAAGAAGGTAAAAACTTGCAATTTGCTTAGGTGAAAGACCTTCTTTAACCCCTTCTTGCAGGATAAAAGTAGAAACAGTCAGTGTTTTTAACAGATCATTAGAAACTTCCGGAAAATGTTTTCTAATCAGAGCTCGATCTTTTTCTATATCAATTTCTGCTATTTCTTTCGCATCTTCATTAGAAAAGGCCCTTCCTGCTTTTTCCCATTCAATCCAACAAAATACGGCAGGAGACAAGAAACCGTCCGGTAAAATACAACCGTTATCTATAAGATAAAAAGGCGATAGCTTATCTTCAGGAAGAAGAAGATTACCGCGATGGCGGTCTGCATTGACAAATCGCAGATCAAACCTGGTAAGTTCAGAAACATCTTTTTCAAGAAACTGAGAAGAGACCTCAGTCAAATTGCCGATTTTGTGTAGATCGCGAGTATTAGGAATATACCTTTGAAGGGAGCCTATCTTTTCCTTGCTAAAATCCGCAGATAATAACTTGAGCATGACTGTACAAGGAACATATTTACTAAAAAGACTTGCAACACACTCTCTTATAGAGCACTCGCCTGGAGCAATTCCCTCTTTAGAGGCAATAACGTCTTTCCTCTCATTTAATGGAGCTCCAGCTTCTTCATCAGAGGGTTTAAAAATCCCTCCTGTAACAATCTTCATTTTTCTTTCTGGAAAAAGGGGATTCTCTTTATCTTCCTCAATCGTTTGATCGCTTTCAAAAATAGAGAAAAAATAACTATTGTTGACTCCTCTAGTTTTTTCATCCGTCTTTTTTACATTGATTTCACTACGAACACTTGATAAAACACTTTGATCTGAGAAAGCTCGTACGGTCTCTTTTACCCTGCTTACCCATTCACGATCTGAAACGACTTGACTTGGGACTACAATCTCTTTCAAGACCGGAAAGAATTCCAAACTCGCCAAATGATTTTTTTGAGTCGCTTTTCTTGAAAAATCCATGTTCAAAGAAGGGAATAAAGATATCTTCGGTCCCTTACCCCCTATCTTTGGTTTCTTTTCGCTAAGCTTTGGGGAAATGGCCTCTAAAGCACGTTTTTGAGCTACACGACTTACGTTTTGTTCATTGTCTACAAAATCTGATAAAATAGCCTTTTGAAATTTAGTAGGAGAAGACCCTAATACACGTTTGGGGCTGCTTATTTTACAGTGTTCGACTTTTTGGGGAGAGCTGGAAAAATAATTTTGCGGGCTGGAGACCGGGGTATGAACTTTACTACTCATGAAAATATTCTCTTTGAAAATTAGTAATTTATAAAAAAAATCGGCAGATTGTTAAGCAACCCATTATTTTTTTTCAACACAAACTAGAACCAATAATGAAAAATTCATTTCCGTTTTATATAAAAATTTATTGAGAGCGGATGTAGTAGAAAACTAGAGAGCTCACTATTTTGATATCTTCAATTGAATCTGATCAAAGTTTCATTGACATTATCAAAATAATTACGCAAAATTTAGAGGTTTTTTTAGACTTTCCATTAAAAAACTATTAGAGGCTATCCACAGATAGGTGCATGATCGATCTGATCTTCCATTATCTAGAAAAGAGTAATGACTTTTTGTGGGGTCATGTCAACTTTTTTCTTATCGTAATTTTAGGAGCCCTATTCTCTTATTTCTCTCGGTTTTTCCATATCCGCAAACTTCCCCAAATTCTCAAAGTTCTCTTTTCTGTTTGGCGTAATAAAGCCCCCTCTTCAGATACTGTTGGTCTTAATCCCTTACGCACCTTTTTTGCGGGGATTGGTGGCTGTTTGGGGATCGGCAATACGGTCGCGATTTGCACCGCGGTCCAGCTCGGTGGCCCCGGCGCTTTATTCTGGGTATGGGTTGCGGGTCTTTTGGGTATGCTTTTAAAATATTGCGAGGTCTATTTAGGCATGATCCACCGCGTAAAAAACGGAAAAAACGGTTTCAACGGCGGACCTATGTACTATCTGCAAAAGGCTTTTAAAAAGCCCTGGATCCCTTCCGTTGCAGCTCTTTTACTTTGCGTCTACGGAGTAGAAGTCTATATGTTCAATGTTATGGTAGACAGCTGCTACTACAATTGGCATATCAGTAAATTTTATATTATCCCTATTTTGCTCCTTTTTACATTCTTTACTGCAGCAGGGGGCGTAAAACGAATCGGGCAAATTTGCGCTAGGGTCGTTCCTATTTTTTTAGTCCTCTATGTTGGTATGAGTATTTATGTGATCGGCTCTCATATTGAGCACTTACCAGCTGTTTTTACGCAGATTTTTACAGGGGCTTTTACACCTCAGGCAGCTACTGGGGCTTTTGCAGGAAGTACAGTCCTCCTTACTATTTCCTTAGGGATGTCTAGAGGATGCTACTCTTCTGATATTGGAGTTGGGTACTCTTCTGTGATCCACGCGGAAAGCAGCCATGATAAACCAACCCATCAGGCTTCTTTAGCGATCGTTGCCATGTTTTTAGATATTTTCATCGTCTGCACCTTAAGTATCATGCTTGTCCTTGTAACCAGCACTTGGAAAAACCCTTCAGAGACGTACTTAATGGTGCAAAATGCTTTGGGAACTTCCTTCCCTTACATGCAATTTTTTATGCCTTCTTTCCTTCTTCTTTTAGGATGTTCTGCGATTTCCACCTACTTCACAGTCGGGCTCAAGTGCGCAGAATATTTATCAAATAGAAAAGGTAAGATGCTCTATTATCTCTACGCCTTTATCACTTTCACTTCCTACTCATTTTTCCACTCTTCCCACGCACTCACGCTCATGTCCTTATCGGGAGCGTTTCTTCTGATCCTCAACCTGTGCGGAATTTATATTCTCCGCAAACAGATCGTTTTTGAATTAGAAAAGGCCTAATCTGTGTAGTTCGTGATAGAATTCAATAAAAAGTTCAAAAGCTACGAAAATGGCTAAAAGGGTTAAGACGATTTTCCCACCAGGAAGCTGCTGTTTATCCGAAAATCCCCTTTTATATCTGCCAACCCATACCATGATCACAGGAAGGAGTCCTAAAAGAAGTGCGCATCCGATTCCCCCGGCGTAGTTGAGCGCTATGAAAAAGATATGAGGGTTGATGAGAGCTATACAAGTTGGAGGTAGAAAGACGAGTAAACAAAGAACAAGTCTACGCATCCCTGATTTATTCCAACTCAGTCCATCAGCTAAAAAATCAACAAGCCCAAGTGTCACCCCTAAGAATGAAGTTGTGAGTGCAAAAAAGGCAAAAAATTGACCTACTAAATAAATGTACGCGGAATTCACAACATTTTTCAAAGGGAACACAGCTGTTTGCCCAGCTGCCTGCGTTGCTAAAAGACCATCAGCTCCTTCTACCGGCACAATCCCTAAAATTAAAAACTCCCAAATTACATAGGCTACAAAAGGAATTGATGTACCTACGATAATGGCTAAGCGAACCATGCGAGTATTGCGCTGCATATACGTATTTAAATGAGGAATGACACCTTGGAAACTGAAAGCGGTAAAAATTACAGGAAGAGCCAAAGCTCCTTGCACCCAGTTGCTAGTTTTCAGAAGCGAGGTATCAACATGTCCCCACCCCAAAATAACAAAACCAAAGTAAGCCGTAACAAGCCCTATCATTAAGATAAAATTGAATGCATGAATGGCTCTATGACCTAGATAAACAATAGGACCGAATAAAACCACAAAAAGGATAATCCCAAGCCAGCTAGGAATTACGTTTTCGGCTATAGCGGTGAAGAACCCCCCACCTCCGGCTATATAGGCAATTGTGAGAGAATAGAACAGAAATAGATACAGCGCCCAACTTGCAAACTTTCCAGGTTTACCCAAAAGGTGCTTTGACATGGAGACCATATTCGCATCATGAGGCATCCAAATACAAACTTCTAAAATTAACAGCCCTGTACATGCCATAAAAATCCAGCAGAGCAAATACATCGCAAAGGCGGGAATAAATCCGCCAGCAGCTGTTGCAACAGGAAGAGCTAACATCCCAGCACCTATCGCTGTTCCTGCAACAAGTAAAATTCCATTAAAGGCTTTGGATAGTGAAAAACTCATATAAGGCCTATTCTAAAAATTGTTGGATTTGCAAAGCCACTTCCAGTCCGGCTTTTTTATATTCAAGTATTCCCTTAAGAAGCTCATAATCTGCAGCAAATTGCTCTTCTTTTGTTTTATCTTTCAAGTAGGCCTTTGCAGCCCTGTATAAATTGTCTTCTCTGCAGCTAGGCCCAATAAATTCTGGAAAAACTTCTTTTCCACAAATAATATTTACAATGCAGTAGAACTTTAGTTTTATGCCGAAAATATATTTTCCTATCCAATAATCTAAGAACGTGAGGGCATACGTAACAATGGTATATACCCCATGTAGAGCTAACTCTAATGTCACAGTCCCAGATTTTGCTATCGCGAAAGTTGAACTGCGCATAAGCGCGTAAGTCTTTTCAGGAAAGACATAGGTAAATTTTTGATAGATCAGAGGAACTTCTTCGACAACTGTATTTTCTAAGAGATCGAAAAATCTTTCATGCGAAACAGAAATTGCAAAAATAAGATCGCTGTAGTCATGTAAAAGTCTTTTAGCAACTCGAAGCTGAATCGGAAAATTACGTATGATTTCCTTTTCCCGGCTTCCTGGGAATAGCGAGATGCATCTTTTATTTTTTAGTTCGGGAATGACCGCTTCTTTATCTTCCTCGTCAATCTTCTGTACTAGTGGATGCCCCACATAGACAACTCGAAGTGGCACCTGGGAGAAAAAATCAGCTTCAAAAGGCAAGATCGAAAAGAGAATATCTAAATTTTCCACCATCGTATCGATTCTTTTCTTTTTCCAAGCCCATACTGTAGGTGAAACATACTGACAAATTTTCCCATTATATTTTTTCTTTCGTAAGTAGGAGGCTAATTTTAAATTAAACCCGGGATAGTCGATGAGAAGAACTACCTTGGGCTGGACCTGAAGGATCCTTTTTGCTATAAAATAAAAAAGTCTCATCAGTTTAGGAAGAACGGCAATCACATCAATAAATCCCATAACTTGGAAATCTTCCATCACTTTAATACAGTCCATCCCCTGCTCGCGCATTTTCGGACCGCCAACCCCAAAAACTTTAGCTTCCGGATTGATCTTATAAAGAGACTCTAAAACTCTTGCGCCGTGTAAATCCGCGCTAGACTCCCCTGCAAAAATGAAAACATCCCAGTCTTTATTATCCATAGGAATTCACCCCTAATTGTTTTGCCATCCAATGCGCACCTTTTTCAAACACAGCTTTCGAAGTCCCGTGGCCATGACTGCCAATCGAAGGACGAATCATGAGATCAACTGGTGGAGATCTATGTTTGCTTCGAAAAAAAGCTTCCGAGAGATCCGCTACAAAATCAAAACACTTCCTTGTATCCACCATAGAATCTCGATTACCTATATAAAACCTGAGCGAACAATGCAGAAGATTTTCAAGTAAATGAGATAGGTTTAACGATTGCGCTAGTGCATTTTCTTGCATATGCAAAAATGCTCTAACACTTGTAAGCTCCGTAACCGGCGCAAACCCTAGTACAGAAGAAACTTCCGCCATTTTGGCAGCTATATGGCATGCTATAAATCCACCTCTAGAGAGTCCTGCCACACCAATCTTTCTAGGGACAATCACTTCCTGCCTTAACAGCGCTTCAATTATTTCGATCACCTTGTCCACAAAATGTGTTACAAAATCATGACCTCTTTCAATATCGCTCGCCCAAGATTTAATGGCATCTTGAGGAGAATACACCCCTTCATGTCCAGGAAGATCTATGGAAAATATTCTGACAGGAAAAGAGGAAAGAGCTATCACCATTTGATTATAAGGGTCGGTTTCCAGGCTCTCTTTAGCTGAAAGGGCAAAATAAAACACAGCTGGCATTGGGCCTAAATGTAGATCCGGGCCTACAAAATAGCCTTTACTATGTGCAGAGATAGTAAAAGGTTTTCCAATCATGATTCTGAGTTGGGTGCATGGGGCGTTTGAGATTTTGGTTCATCATGATGGTTCTTGCGCTTTCTTTTTTTGCTTGCATCTCGAACCCTTCGATGGAAAGCACTGTTCCACTCTTCAAACACAACTTGAAGACCTGGCTCTAAACAAGACCTGATCTCTAAAAACTGCAACGCTAGCTGGAAATTTGGATCATTAGGAATACGCAGACGTTTTGAACGTTTTTTCTCAATAGGAGTTAATCGATATTGGCTCGTCAAAATAGAAATGACCATAATGCGCAGCCTTCTAGGAACATGGAAGAACAACCTAAAAATCCCATCAAGTAAATCAGAGGCTTCCCCTTGGATTTCTCCCAGGTGAATGGGCCGATTTCGATCAATATAGTTATGTTGTATTCGATTTTGTAAAAGAGGGTAAGCAAGACAGCTTAATAGAATTGCTCTATCGAGCGGCGCTTTTTCCGCCTCTTTAAAAGAAGAATCAATTTCGCGTAAATATGCATAAATCTCTTCGCCTTCACTATGTTCTATGTATTCTCCAACAACAGGGAGAAGCTGCTGAATAAAACCATGCTCTAGTAAAAGACGGAAAAAAGAAGTTGCAGCGCCTGATTCTAACATACGAAGCAATTCTTCTAAAATACGCGCTGGAGAACTTTTTAGAATTTCACTTCTGCAATCTAACAAAGCAACATGTGTATCGGAATCAACGTCAAACCCAAGCCTTGCTTGGAATTTCAATAGACGGATCATGCGCACAGGATCTTGCTTAAAACGTAAAAACGGTTGACCAATCGTACGCAAGTATTTCTTCTGAATATCTTGGTATCCACCTACATAATCAATGATGGTCTTATTGACGTGGTCATAAAATAACCCATTGATTGTAAAATCTCTTCGAAGAGCATCTTCTTCAGGCGAGCCCCACTCATTATCTCGTATAATCAACGTATCGCTTTCCGTATTACCAGCTCGGAAGGTAGAAACTTCAAAAACTTTTTTCCCATAACGAATATGAGCTAAACGAAACCTCTTCCCTATCAGGATACAGTTTCTAAAAATTTTTTTGATTTCTTCCGGTTTTGCGGACGTAGAAATATCAAAATCCTTCGGTCTATGTTGCAAAAGAAGATCGCGAACGCTTCCTCCCACTAAGTAGGCTGTAAAGCCTGCTTGGTGAAATTTATCTAATATCTGCAATGCCTGCGGATCGATCAGATCTATAGGAAAATGATGTTTATCTATGGGGTAAGTTTTTTGTTCCACTATGACTTTATTGTGAAATTTCTTATTAGTTCTACTATACTTAGAAGTAGGCAAAGTTGCAAGCTTTGCCTTTCTAGTTGAATCTCTTGCAACCCGATATTAGACGAGCTGTTTACCTTTTCTTCTCACAATTTGTTCACGTGGTTTTTCAAATTTCTTCTTCATTTTTATAAAAACAACCTTACCCTGGGCTCATAGCTATTAAAATTTTTCCTATTAGAGAGCTTCATCCCACTTGATAACCTTTATTACAAAGGTTGATGATAATGCCTTCTTTCTCGTACAATCGAGCCGGTAATAACTTTTATTTTGTGTTCAACTTATGGCAGACATATTTACTATCTATACAGACAGACTTAAAGATGGTCATGTAGAGAAAATTGATACAGATATCCCTCCTGATTTTTTAGGAATTAAGGAAGAGAATTTGCAATTTTCAGAAAATGTGCACATCCATGTGGAAGCCTACTTAGCCGATGACCATTTGGTCTTGCACATGAGCGCAAAGACTCATGCCACAACCTCTTGCACTATATGCACCCAGCCTTTGAAAAGCCTTGTAGAAATGAAAAATGTCTATCACACAGAGGATTTGAAAGATTTACGTTCATCCCTCTATAGTTATAAAGAAATTTTGAGAGAAACTCTTTTATTAGAGCTTCACCCATTTGTAGAATGTAACCAGGGAAATTGCCCTGAGAGAACCACTCTTTCTGGGTTTTTAAAGAAAAAAGATAACGAAGTTGAGAAGAGCTCCGCTTGTCCAACCTACTTCCCTTTTGCAAACTTAGAAGAGAAATAAATAAAATATTTATTTACAAATCTCTTTATCCTTTAAAAAAAACCGCTTTTTTTATATAAATTTAGCTACGTTAAATTCCGGAGTAAATTATGGCAGTACCACGTAACAGAACTTCTAATGCTCGTAAAAATTCACGACGCGCACACCATGCAAAAAAACCCGCAAATGTATCCGCGTGCTCACAATGCGGCGCTTCACGTGTGTCACATCGAGTATGTCCACATTGTGGATTTTATGCAGGAAGATCAATAGCTCATGCGAGGACAGAATAATTCTAGCGCTTCCCTAACGAAGCGCATTCATATCGGTGTAGATCTTCTGGGAAGCGACACTTCACCCGAAGATTTCATACCGGCTGTCTCAACATTTCTCAAAAATTATCCAGAAATTTCCCTTACAGTATTTGGAACGGAAAAGCAAAGCTCTCATTTTTCTGCCAGCCATCAGGTCTCCTTTTTTCCTGTGCAGGAAATCATTGCAATGGACGATGACCCCCTGATTGCAATCCGCAGAAAGAAAAATTCTTCCATTTGCCTTGGAATAAAAAAGCTGCACGAACACCAGATCGACGCTTTTGTTTCCGCAGGCAATACGGGAGCGATCATGGCAAGCGCAAAAACAACGCTATCCATGCTACCTGGAATTGATAGACCAGCTCTCCTTGTTTTACTTCCTACAAGAAATACTCCAATGGCTGTTTTAGATGTTGGGGCCAATGTTTCTTATAAAGCCAAACACCTCCTGCATTTTGCAACTATGGGTATTGCTTTTCAAAAAACAAGGGGAATTGCCCAACCGACAATAGGATTGCTCAACATTGGTTCGGAAGAGAAAAAAGGGACAGTAGAGCTTAGAGAAGCCTATCAACAACTGCAGTCTCTTAAAAAAAACGACACCCCCTCTTCTCACACTTTTTTAGGAAATATTGAAGCCAAAGCGGTATTTGAAGGACGAGTTGATGTTTTAGTCACAGACGGCTTCACCGGGAACATTTTTCTGAAAACGGCTGAAGGCATTTCCGCCTTTATTTTAGATCAGATCAAAGCAAAATTACAAACATGGCAATCAATGGATCTTCAGCAAATGCTCTCTTCTTTTGAAAAACATTTGCACTCCTCTGAATATCCAGGAGCAATTCTATGCGGTGTTGAGGGCATTGTTGTAAAATGTCATGGAGACTCCACTCCAAAAGCATTTTACAATGCGATCAAAGGGGCCACAGAACTGGCTCAAGGAAATTTTTTAGAAAAAATCAAAGCTGAACTATCCCAGAATAGATAAAAAAGCTAATCTTTTTTCTAGGATTTTTATGGAAAAAGATACTACTTTTCCCTAAAATAGTTCTTTAAACACCTGAATCAACCAGCTTCCGGCTCAAGAACATAAAATTACATATAGGCAACGGTGAAAGGATGCAAGAAATTCTTCTCAATGTAGAATCTAAAGAAATACGATATGCCCACCTAAAAAATGGACAACTCTACGATTTGATCGTAGAAAGAAAGAAAACCCGGCAATTAACCGGAAATATTTATCGCGGAAGAGTGACAAATATTTTACATAACATTCAATCCGCTTTCATTGACATCAATGAAGGTGAGAACGGCTTTATCCACATCTCTGATATTTTGGAAAATACGCAAAAATTCCAAGAAATGTTCGATATGGATTTTGATCTCGATTACGATCCAAAATCGCAAACAAACAAACAGAGAAAAGAAAGCGACATTTCCAAAATTTTGAAAATTGACCATCCCGTTCTGGTTCAAGTCGTCAAAGAACCAATTGGATCCAAAGGAGCAAGGCTTACCTCCAACGTATCCATAGCTGGAAGGTATTTAGTCCTACTTCCTAACACTCCTCATAGGGGTGTATCTCGCAAGATCGAAGATCGCAGCGCTAGAGACCGTCTTAAAAACCTGATCAAAGCTTTTGAGATGCCTCAAGATATGGGGCTCATATGCAGAACTGCGAGCGTCAACGCCTCTACAGAAAGCCTGATTGATGAAGCAAATGATCTTCTCAAAACTTGGCAATCGATCATGGAAAACTTTAATAAGGCTACAAAGCCAACATGTCTTTTTGAAGAATCCGATCTGATAAAGCGTGCGATCATGACCGCGGTCGATAAAAAGTTCGATAGAGTTCTTGTCGATGACTACGCCACTTACCAGGCATGCAAGAGAATTTATTCTAAATACGCCAACGAATATGCATTAAAGATCGAATATTATAGAGACAAAGTCCCTATGTACGAAAGATTTAATGTAGAAAAGGAAATCGATCGCGCTTTAAAGAGAAAGATTTGGTTATCTAGTGGAGGATACCTCTACTTTGACCGCACAGAAGCTATGCATACGATCGATGTGAACTCAGGGCGCAGCACGCAGCAAAGCTCAAAAACAGATGTAGAAAGTTCCCTTGTCCACATCAATATGGAAGCTGCTGAGGAAATCGCAAGACAACTTAGACTCCGAAATATCGGAGGACTGATCATCTGCGACTTTATCGATATGCGTTCTCGAAAAAATCAACGAAGGGTGCTCGATAGACTCAAAGAAGCCATGAAAGATGATTCTGCAAAATGCACAATTTTAGGAATGAGCGAATTTGGTCTTATCGAAATGACTAGACAACGAAATCGAGAATCTCTAACACAAACGATGTTTACCAATTGCCCTTATTGTAGTGGATCTGGGCTTGTAAAAACTCATGAGAGCGTAGCAATCGAGATTGAAAGAGTTCTTAAAAAACTTCTCTCACAACAAGAGTTTGGCATAGAGATTGTCTACCATCCAGAACTTGAGCATTATCTAAACCATGGGGATAAAGAGTATTTTATTGACCTTGCGGAAAAAGCCAATGCACAACTTAAATTTCGAACAACAGAAAACCTACATATCAACGACTTTCAATTCTATTCAATGACAAATGGAAAAAAAATCGATGTCTGAAAATACATCCTCTCACGACTTTTTGCAGCAGGTGAAAGCCTGCTCACATGAACCTTGGGTCCCTAAGCAACTTCCTTCCACACTGGAAGAATTTTATCTAGGTTATAAAAACACACTTGCAACTCATGGGATCGATATTAAAAAATACGAGCCCATGTTCCTTACATTTCTTCAACTTTTGAAAAAGCAGTTTGAAAATCCTTTCTCATTTCAACCCTATCACCGAGCTCTAAGAACTCCTTTTGATTATTTCTCTTTTGGGATTACTTTCGTAAAACCCTTAATAGATATGCCCCACTCTTCCGTTCGAGGGATTGAAAATCTCAATGAAATCGTAGAGCACTTACGTCAAGGGCATAATGTAATTCTCCTTTCCAACCATCAAACGGAAGCGGATCCTCAAGCGATCAGCGTCCTATTAGAAGGAACACATCTCTCCTACATCGAAGATCTCATCTTTGTTGCCGGAGAAAGGGTCATTACAGATCCGTTAGCGATTCCTTTTAGCATGGGATGCAATCTGTTATGCATCTATTCCAAAAGATACATCGACCATCCTCCTGAACAGAAGATGAAAAAGCAGCTGCATAATAAGCGCACGATGGAACTGATGAGCGAGCTTCTCTGTGAAGGGGGAAAAAGCATTTATGTAGCTCCAAGTGGAGGAAGAGATCGAGCGAATGCAAATGGGGTCGTTGAAGTTGCAGCTTTTGATCCGCAAAGCATTGAAATGTTTTATCTCATGGCAAAGAAAAGTGATAAACCTACCTATTTCTATACACTCTCTTTAGCAACGTATGATCTACTCCCTCCTCCAGAAACAATTAAAATTGAACTCGGCGAGCAGCGAATCGCAAAACGCGGGGGAATTCACTTGTATTTTGGCGCTAAAATTGATATGGAATGCTTTCCAGGCAGTGATATCGCAGATAAGCACGCTCGCCGAAAAGCGCGTAGCGACTATATTTGGAATCAAGTAAATCAAAACTATCTTGAAATCTCTAAGAAAGGAGCAACTTCGTGAAATCTATAAAAGTAAAAGCGATCTCATTTCTCTTTTTGCTACGCAGCCTTTCTTTTGAAGTCCAAGCAGCCGAATACCAAGTTATTGAAAACAAAGCCGAGCTTCCCTTAGTCAATCCTACTTTCTCAGAAAGAAAAATTGCAAAAATTCAACTGAAAAATGGATTGCAAGCCTATATTATCTCTGACCCAAATGCCGAAAAATCCGCTGTTGCTATTTCGATTGAAGCCGGCTCATGGCAAGATCCAAAAGAATATCCAGGCATGGCGCATTTCTTAGAACACATGCTTTTTATGGGAACTGCTGCCTATCCGAAAGAAAACGAATATACAAGCTATATCTTAGACCATGGTGGACTTGTCAATGCGTATACTGCACCTGACAGAACCGTCTATATGTTCTCTGTAAATAATCCAGCTTTTGAAGGAGCCCTTGACAGGTTTTCTCATTTTTTCATTGATCCCCTATTTTCTAGATCCAGTATTGATAAAGAACTCCACGCTGTAGACCAAGAGCATGCCAAAAATATAGAAAATGATGGCTGGCGCGCTTATATGATTTTTAAAGAAACGGGAAATCCGGACCATCCCAATGCAGGCTTTTCGACAGGAAATGCAAAAACTCTTTCAGGTATCCCTCAAGACGCTTTAAAAAAATGGTACGAAAAAAATTATAGTGCAAACCGCATGCACTTAGTGGTTTTATCTCCTCTTCCATTAGAAGAGCTTACAAGACTTACCGTACAAGATTTCTCTGCTGTTGTAAACAACCAGGCTGCAATCGAGCCGATCCAAGAAAAAATGTTCTCTTCTTCGCAGATAGGCCATATCACCTACGTTAAACCGATTAAAGATTTGAGAGAGCTTTCTCTTTCATGGGAGCTTCCTAAAGAATTCACTTCTTTTGAAGCTGAAAAATACGCAAGGCTTCTTGCCTATGTTTTGGAGAACGAAGATCAAAATTCTTTCTCCGCTGTCCTAAAACGGGAAAAACTCGCAGAAAATCTCTCTGTGCAAGTGAACCGTATGGGCAAAGGACAGTTTCTATTTGATGTTAACATCGATCTTACTACATATGGTGTGGCTCAAATTGACACTGTGATCCACCAATTTTTCCAAGTCATATCCAAGTTAAAGCTATCTGGGATCCCATCTCTTCTCTATGATGAGATGAACACCCTTGCGCAGATTGGGTATCAATATCAATCACGCCAAGCTCCTTTTGAATATGTGATGAATTATGCACATCGCATGGTCGATGAGAATCTAGAAAATTTTCCTGAGGAAAGCCTCATAAAAACAACGTATAATCCTAAGACTATGCAAGAGTTCCTATCCCTGCTGAGCCCACAAAGCGGTCTTATCATCGTCATGGCAGACCCAAAACTAACTGGGGTCTCCCTTGATAAGAAAGAAAAATGGATGAATGCCGAGTATGCTGTCAAAGAGCTTCCGCAATCTTTGCTGGGTGCATGTCTCGATGCTAAACCTCATTCTCAGGTTCAAATTCCTCCTGCCAACCATTTTGTTCCTTCTTCTTTAACCCTTGTTTCATCTGAAGAAAAAGCTCCACTTTCCCCAACTGTCCTCTCAAGCGACACCGGAGAAAAAATTTATTTTATTGCAGACAACTCTTACAAGGTTCCTGAAGCGTGCCTATACTTCAACATTCAAACTCCTGCAATCAATGGCAGTGCAAAGGCATATGTCTTAGCAGACCTGTATCTGACAGCCTTGCAAGAAAAACTTTCTTCTACATTGTTTTTAGCTGGGAACGCTGGATTGCACACTGGTTTTGGATACTCAGATTTTGGTATCCTAATCAAGGTACAAGGATTTAGTGAAAAAGCTCCGATTCTTTTGAAAGAAATTTTCTCCTCTTTATCCCATGTCACTCCATCAAAAGAAGAGTTTGAAATTTATCGCCAAATGATCGCGCGTAAATATGAAAATAATTCTAAAGAACTTCCTGTAAGACAAGCATCAGAAATCCTCTCTCACGTTCTTTACAATACAAGTCCAACAAGTGCGGAAAAACTGCAAAATGCGCAAGAACTCACTTATGATCAATTCCTGACCTTTGCCCAAAAAATCTTTAAGACAAGTTATGTAGAAGGACTGCTCTACGGAAATCTTTCTGAGACGCAAGCAAGTGACCTTTGGGCCTCTTTAAAAGGAGAGCTTGCAAGCCAGCCTTTCCCTCCTTCTGAACAGATGAAAAAAAGGATCTTGCTCCTTCCTGAAAAGCATGGCCCGTACCGAGTCGTGCAAACTACCGAAAGACAAGGCAATGGGGTTATTTTAGCAATTGAAGAAGGATCGTTTTCTTTTGAGAAAAGAGCAGCTCAGCAAATGTTATCTACCGCTTTGCATGATGATTTTTTTGATACTCTTCGCACAAAACAGCAAACAGCCTATATTGCGCAAGCCTGGGATCAAGAAGTAGAAAGAGAGCTTCTGCAACTTTTTGCAGTCCAATCAAGCTCCCATGAACCTATGGATCTTCTTGCCCGTTTTGAACTCTTTCTTGAAGATTTCCTACGTAATTTTGAACAGAAAATCTCCAAAGAGCGCTTTGAGACCATGCACAGCATGCTCATCCATACTCTGGAAACACCTCCAGAGAACCTGCAAGGAATGGCAGAGCGTCTTTTCAAAATCGCCTTTGATTATGAAGGTGACTTTGCTTGGATGGAAAAAAGGATCGAGGCTCTTAAAAATCTCACTTATGAAAAGCTCTTTACATTTGCAAAGCAAAATCTATCTCGTCAAAACCATAGAAGACTTGCAATACTCGTAGGAGGGGTTACTATGCCGGAGAACACATTCCACTACGAAACCGTTGCCAAAGATGACGTGAAAGAAATTGGAACGTACATCACTTGGAAAGAATAGTCGTTGGGATATTGATTACTTGATTAACCCTCTCGGCCAATAAAAAAGCGCAGGTTTCCCTGCGCTACTAAGTTTATCTTCAAACTTTTTTGGTATTTTTACTACCCTTTTAGAACTTTTATTGCTAAACCTGCGCTACCTAATCCTAGAAAAAATATTGAAGCTGGTGTTCCATGAGTCATTGATGTTGAAAAACTTCCTGTGAGCCCATAGATAAATACCCTTGAAACAAGGGTAGCTGATAAAGCAACACCCCCAACTAGTAAAAGCGAAGTCGCAACGAACACTCTACCCACTTTCTTCCCGAGCTCTTTTTGCTCTGGGGATAATAAGTTTATTTGACTGGAAATTTCCTTACGAAAAACTATAACTGCTGATACCGTTGCTACTGCTGCTGTAGCTAATAATTTATTCATATATCCTCTATGCATTGTTAATAATAACTAAAT
>JABEVM010000031.1 GCA_013041585.1 Chlamydiota bacterium | reverse complement strand
TAATATAGTGTTTGATTACTCCAGACTTACACTTGACTCTTTTTTAAAATCTAATCTAAAAGATTATTTAACTTAAAGAGTTTTTCCGGCAGAAGAAGGAGGTTCTTACCTTTCTCCCCATCTGCATTTTGGAGAAATTTCTCCCCGGCAGATTTGGCATATATGCCAAGGCATTTCAAAAGCAGAGCCTTTTTTACGGCAGATTGCTTGGAAAGAATTTGCGCACCATCTCTTATATTTTTTCCCGTATACGCAGAACAAAGCCCTTCGTGAAAATTTCAATTCTTTTCCATGGAAAAAGAATTCAAAACTTTTACAAAAATGGCAAAAGGGGACAACAGGGTATCCTATTGTAGACGCAGGGATGCGCCAGCTTTGGAAAACAGGCTGGATGCACAATCGTGTTCGTATGATCGTAGCGTCTTTTTTAGTGAAAGATCTGATGATCCCTTGGCAAGAGGGAGCTAAATGGTTTTGGGATACTCTTGTTGATGCAGATTTAGCCAATAATACACTCGGGTGGCAATGGGTCGCTGGATGCGGCGCCGATGCAGCTCCTTACTTTCGTATTTTTAATCCAGTGCTTCAAGGTGAGAAGTTCGATCCTGATGGGGGCTATGTACGAACCTATGTTCCAGAAATTGCTTCTTTACCAAGCAAATGGATTCACAAACCTTGGCAGGCCCCTCTAGATGTTTTAAAAAAGTCTCATATAGAGTTAGGAGTTACATATCCATTTCCTATCGTTGATCATGACACAGCGAGAGCAAATGCACTTAAAGAGTATCACGCATGGGTGAAACATGAAAAAACATAGATTCTTATTTTCTTCCCTTTTTCAAGAACCTGCGAAAGAGGTGTTTGCTTGGCATCTCCGAAATGGAGCGCTTGAAAGGATGCTCCCACCTTGGGAAAATGTGAAAATTATCAAGAAGGAAGGAGATGTTCCAAGAAACGGATCAAAAATTTTTCTAGAGCAGCACATAGGCCCTTTTCGAAAAAAATGGATTATGGAGCATAGAGATTTTATAGATGGGCAAGAGTTTAGTGATTTTCAGATTAAAGGTCCTTTTACAACTTTCGCTCATAGACATTATATTGAAGAGGTAACACCTAAATCTTGCAGGCTGGAAGATGAAGTTATCTTCTCTCTTCCTTTTCTGGGGTTTTCTAAATATGTGATCAGGGAACTTCATAGTCATTTTCGCTTTAGACATGAAAGGCTGCAAAAGGATTTACATGTTTATGGGTCGTACCCACAAAAACCAGTAAAAGTTCTCCTATCGGGCTCTTCCGGGATGATAGGACGGGAGCTTCTCACTTTTTTACGTCTTGGAGGACATGAGGTTACGCGTCTTGTACGTTCACGTAAAGAAGAAGGCTCTGATGCAATGTATTGGGATCCGGAGTCCGACCTGGCAAATCTCTCTAAATGGGAAGGTTTTGATGTGGTCATCCATTTGGCTGGAGAAAATATAGCAAGCGGGTATTGGACAGAGGCGAAAAAACAAAAAATTATACTGAGCAGAACGAGAAATACTTGGCTCCTATCGAAAATGTTATCTAGGCTTTCCGCTCCTCCTAAAGTGTTTATTTGCGCATCAGCGATCGGTTTTTATGGAAATAGACCAGGGGAAGTGCTGAATGAGGATAGTAGTCAAGGCGTCGGTTTTTTATCCGAAGTGGCAGCTAAATGGGAAGAGGTAGCAGCGACGTTAAAAGAGGTGGGTGTACGAGTGGTTCATACGAGATTTGGTCTTGTACTTCATCCTTCAAAGGGAATATTCAGTCGTTTGCAGATGGCAGCTAAAGTCTGTCTTGGAGCTGTACTTGGAACTGGAAAGCAGAAAGTAAGCTGGATCTCGATCGATGATCTCATTTATGGGATCTATCATGTTATATATAAAGAGGGGATTTCAGGGCCTGTGAATTTCACGTCTCCTTACTCTGTGACACAGAGAGAATTTATAGAGAAGATCGCAAATAAAAATCACAGGAAGGTTTTTCTTACCTTTCCTAAAAGACTACTAAAGCTACTTTTGGGACAGATGGCGGATGAGCTTCTTTTAACGGATCAAGAAGTGTATCCAAAAAAACTGATTCAGAGTGGATATGTGTTCTTTCATCCAAAACTGGATGATTTTGTGAATTTTTTCGGCCGCAAGTAAACGGCCGAAAGAATTTTATTCCTAAGATATTATTTCTTAGTCGTTTGTACCTTTATAGTCTTGGTCTTCATCTTCCATGATGATTACATCTTCGTCTTCATCATCAGAGTCGTCAGCTTTTTGAACAGCCGCTGCTGATACCATGCTTTCAGTTGGAAGAGTTGATGGAGCTGTAGTTTCGTGAGCGTAAGAAAGTGTTCCAGCAAACATAGTAACTAAAGCGAGCAAAATGAGTTTGTAGTTCATAATTTTTTCCTTTTTAGAAAGAGTTTTTACGCGCGCAAGAATACAAGATCGACGTTTTATAGACAAGTAGTTCCTTTCTATCTCTTTTG
>JABEVM010000242.1 GCA_013041585.1 Chlamydiota bacterium | reverse complement strand
ATTATATATGCGGTTTTCTAAATTAGAAGCTTGATGTTTTGGTTATTAAAAATAACTTTGTCTAAAGAACAAGATAGAGGGTTTGATGAATTGAGAAAACTTCACTGGATCATGGACTTATTTTTACCCAGTTGATAAAATCTTCATTTTCACTCAAAAATATAAGACTATGAATCAAAAAAAGATTTCCTTTTTCTCACTAGTCCTTCTTATTGTTGCGGCTATTGATAGTATTAGAAATTTACCGGCTTCCGCGCTTTTTGGAAGTTCTCTGATCTTCTTTTTTATCCTATCAGCAATTATTTTTTTAATTCCTACTGCTTTAATTGCAGCGGAGCTATCGGCGACTTTTCCTGAAAAAGGGGGAGTCTATCATTGGGTCAGTAAGGCCTTTGGAGAAAAATGGGCCATGGTCGCGATCTGGCTTCAGTGGATCAACACGATCGTTTGGTACCCAACCATCCTCTCGTTTATAGCAGGAACTGCAGCTTACCTGATCAATCCGGAACTTGTTCACCAAAAATGGTATTTAGTGACTTGTATTCTAACGGTATTTTGGGGAGTCACTCTTGCCAACCTTCGAGGGATTAACTTCTCTGCAAGAATCAATAATATCTGCGCTATGATCGGTACAATTTTTCCGATGATATTTTTAATCGCCTTAGGAGCATTTTGGTTCTTTAGCGGTAAACCTTTACAAATCCATCTAGATGCTAAATCTATAGTCCCTTCTCTTAGCGACTCTACGAATTGGATCTCCCTCATTGCCATTATGGCCTCGTTCCTCGGAATGGAACTTTCCGGTGTCCATGTGAATGAGATTCACAACCCTCAGCGAAATTTCCCAAAAGCAGTATTTTTGGCTAGTTTGTTTATTCTTCTTTCCATGGTGTTCGGATCTCTTGCCATCGCTTTCGTTCTTCCTGGAAAGGATATTAACTTGGTATCCGGGGTCATGCAGGTCTTTAGCAACTTTTTTGACTTTTTTGGCATGAAATTCCTTACACCAATTTTAACGGTTTTGATTGTCATAGGTTCCGTTGGAAATATGACGAATTGGATTATTTCCCCAGCGAAGGGACTCCTTCAAGCTGCTGAATATGGGTTCCTACCTTCCTTTTTCATGAAAAGAAATAAGCATAGCGTAGCCTCTAACATTTTGCTTATGCAGGCTGTCTTAGTAAGCCTTTTCTGCACGCTTTTCTTACTCGTACCGAGCGTAAATGGTTTCTACTGGTTTTTGACAGCGCTAAGCACAGAGCTGTACATGATCATGTACATCTTGATGTTCTTTGCAGCTTTAAAGCTTCACTACAAACATACCGATAGGGGAGATGTCTTTAAAATTCCAGGAAAAAGTCTGGGAATGTGGGCTGTTTCTCTTTTAGGTCTTTTGGGGTGTACAGCTACGATCGCGGTCAGTTTTTTACCGCCTGAAAATGTAAATATCGGCAGCGCACTTCATTATATTTTCATGATCGGATGCGGTAACTTACTCACAATTACTCCCGTATTTCTGTTCTATTTATACAAAAGCAGAAAGTACGCAGCTATGGAAACCGCGCAGTAGGGAAGCTGAAGCCTCTCTTAAAAAGAGGTATTTCTTCCTAGGGCAACTCCAGCTCCAAATGCCAAAAGAACCAGGCAAACGGTTCGCATGGAAATTCGAAAATCACTTGGTATAGCCTGTCTAAGCAGAGCTAGGACTCCGAGTATATAAAGTCCCGCTTTTTGATAGTCTAGATTCTCGGGAAGACTACAGTAAAAACCTGCCATAATAAAGGGAGCTGCAGCTTTTGCAGGAGCAGGGTCTTTTGCTACAGTTTGGGTTCCTGTCATAACTGCCTGTTTAAATAGATTCGATATAAATTGCTGCACAAGGCTTGCCTGTCCAAAAAGACTTGCTCTAGCAAAATCTGAAACGACTTTTCCAGCGACTGCTAAGGGAAGCGCTGCAATGGCAGTTTTTGCGTAAGTTTGTAGCGTATTTAGGGAAGCAGGGGCTACTTTTAGTAGTTCGTAAGTCATATGTCTCTCTGTTTACATCTGTAAAGTTCAAGAAATTTATGTGTTATTTTGCATTATAATTCAATTTTTTCTTTGATAACTGACTTGATGATTTTTAAGTTAGGCTGTGCTATAATGTAGTATCCTAAACTTTACGGTTTTCTGTTATGAAAATAGGACTAAACTCTTTTTTTCAAAAGGCGCAAACAAGTCTTTATAAAAGCGCTGGCACCACTGCGCTTTCAACAGTCTTTAATTCCTATGTGCGAGGGAAAGAAATTGGAGTAAAAAAAGTGCTTAAACATGGCGTTTCTACAGGATTTTCAGGACTGTTTTCTACTGCTCTTGGAATCGTTGTACGCCCGGCTGTCGTTAAGGTAATGCCGTCATTTTTGACAAAACTATCCGCTTCTTTCTTACAAAAACATCTCCCAACATCGGTTATTCCTACAGGGTACGCACAAGAGCTTCCTGCAGAGATAGTGAGTACTGTTCTCATTACAACAGCTAGCACTGCCATGCTCGGGCCTTCCGGCGCAGTAGTCATTCTTGGTAAAGTTGTCTCTCATCTCGCTCTAGATTATCTTGAGTCTGTGGTAGTAAGTGCTGTGAAAAGCAATGCCTTCGCCTTTTTTCGTAAGTAGGGCTAAAAATTTCTCAAGGAAGAATGACTAAAACCTTACATTGTAGCTCATATACAAAAAATGGGTATGATACTGAGAATTATATTCGAAATCATAGCCGGTTTCTATTCCGTGCCTGCCAAAAAGAGTCACTAAGAGATCAACACCTGTAAGAGCTGTATTTCGCCCCATTTCAGAAATAATAACGGGAAAACTGTAAGTTGGAAAACTTACTGGAATGGCTTCAAAACTCCTCTCTTTATCTAAATATTCTCTTTGCCAGCTAAAATTCGCCTCTGTAGAGATTTCTACATCTTTACCTATCCAATCATAGCATATCCTAAATCCCAAGTTGCTGCGGAGAGACTTGACATTTTGCTGAGTAGCGCGAAGTGCAAAAAGAGCAAACCCCTTTTCCTTATAGTCATCGATATGCAAATAGGTATATTCAATAGCCGCCTCTGGAATGATCTGCAGTCCTCTTGGCATTGCAGAAAATACAGAGCTTCTAAAGGCGTATTCGGTTCCTAAAAAGGCATCAAGCTCCGCGCCTCTGGGAGTTCCTTTAAAGGCTAGGGGAGAGGGGAGATTGAGGTTGCGGTCAATCGAATACCACTCATAGCCTCCTCCGAAAATACCATTTACCGAAATTTCTGGAAGCTGACTTGGTGCATAGGTTGCATAGGAATCAGCATGAACGTGATCAATAGTAAACTTACCCCATTTCTTTCCTACATGAGCCTGCATTCTTTCATATTCTGTAAGAATACCAACTCCAACTTCTGAAAAGGCATAATCAAACCCTGTAAAAACCCCTGCAGACCAATGACTATATCCTTGCATTTCATCTTTGGAGACTACATTCCCAAGTTGTCCTTTGGGCCCTACATAGAAATTCCAAGGTCTTTCATTAGAGCCTAACGATTCTGTAAGACGTTTTCTTTTTTCTTCCGTAACGACATCATCATAGGTTATGAAGGACTCGTCATCCAAAAAAGTTGACAGTGGTTCATCTTGAGAAAGGGATGTAAGATGTATAGAAGGTTCTTTGTTATCTTTAGTTTTCTTTTCGCTGAAAACTATTTTCTCTTTGGGGGATTTTGAAATTGGTTTCTCAAAATGTGAGCGTAATTTCCCCATTTGCTTGGTAAGTCTAGCAAAAGTTTCATTCACAGAAGATAGGACGGGCCTTGATAAGTTGACATATCCTCCTTTTGGATTTTTGAGTCCACCTGTTTCGCTAAAATCATTTGGGTTAATATCAGGGAACAAAGTAGGAGTAAAAAAGACCTGAACAGAATTAGAAAAATATTCCGCATGAGGAATCAAATAGGGGCTATGGAAATCAAGGACCTCGCTAAACTGTCCGACTACTCCTCCGCTTGCTTGAAGAACTGTAAAGTGATCTCCCGGCATAATATCACCGGCAGCAGTTTCTGCAACTTCTAAAGTTCCATTAAGCGATGCAATACCCGTCACCATAAGCTCCGAAGTGGCATTATTTTGCAGATTAATCAATAAAGTTCCCGAAGTTTGCGTATAGTTTCCTTGGATTGTCATCACGCCAATCCTTCCTGATGGATTCGGCCCTCCAGGAGTTACCGTGCCGGCATTTGTAACCGTGAGAGTTTGTCCTGGAGTAAAATTAGAGGTGGTTCCAATTCCGGCATAATTTCCGCCTGTTAGAAAAAGTGTATCGGTATGAACAAGAGCGTCGTTGATAATGACCCCGCCGCTTTGCTGGATACTTTTTGATGCAGCGACAGTGCCTATAGCGCTTCCGACTACCACTCCGGTATTTAAAAGAGCTAGAGTTCCACCGGTCATGGTAATACTTCCAGAAGAGTTTGTGCCAAAAAAGACCCCAGTACCACTGTCAACAGTTCCAGTATTTACTAAGTTGATCGTACCTCCTTGAATAAGGATACTTCCGCTGTCTAGGTAAGAGGAACCTATGGCACTACTGTTTTGGATGGTTCCACTATTTACTAAGGTGAATGAGCCTCCATTCATCGTTAATGCCGACATTCCACTTACACCGGTGCCCGCTTGTATGTTTGCACTATTTATGAAGTTAACAGATCCATTCGTTATCGCAAGAGTAGAGGGTGTAATCAAAAGCCCGACAGAGCCGTTCATCACTGCTGCGTTTTGGAAAAGTGAGCTTCCTCCTCCAAAGATGAGCGTAGAGCCTCCTATTTGTACCCCGACGGCGCCAACAGTGGATAAGTTTGCGTTATTAATTGCTATGAAGCTACCATTTTGGACAGTTCCATTAGGGGAGGTGAAAAGAATGCCGGAGCCACCTTGGACAATTCCTGAGTTTTGCAATTGGGTCGTACCTCCATTGATGGTAAAGGTTGCCCCACCATTGAAAGCAACTCCGCTCCCCGCTAGAATGTTAGCGATGTTGGATAGACTTACTGCACCATTATTTACTATCATATTGGTAGGGGTTATAGCAATCCCGAGGGAACCATTGATTGTTCCTGTGTTTTCGAATGTAGAGGTTCCTCCTCCAAAGGTGAGCGTAGAACCTCCTATTTGCACCCCGACCGCGCCAGCAGTGGACAAGTTTGCGTTATTAATTGCTATGAAGCTACCATTTTGGACAGTTCCATTAGGGGAGGTGAAAAGAACTCCAGAGCCACCTTGGACAATTCCTGAGTTTTGCAATTCGGTTGTACCTCCATTGATGGTAAAGGTTGACCCGCCGTTGAAAGCAACTCCGCTCCCCGCTAGAATGTTCGCAGTGTTGGATAGACTTACCGCACCATTATTTACTATCATATTGGTAGGGGTTATAGCAATTCCAAGGGAGCCGTTGATTGTTCCTGTATTTTCAAATAACGAAGTACCTCCAGCAAAAGTAAGTGTACCGCCGCCTACTTGAACTCCCATTGTATTAGTGGTTGATAAGTTTCCGCTATTGGTTGCCGTGAAAGAATTACTGAGAGTTGTACTTCCTGTAGAATTTGATCCAAAATATACTCCGGATCCACTTTGAACATTAGGTGTGCTATTAAGAAGACTTACTGACCCTCCAGAGAAAGAAAGATTTCCACTTCCTCCAAAAGAAGCTCCAACCGCGCCACTATTTTGAATTGTCCCTGTATTTTGTAGAGTAAGAGAACCCCCACTGAAAGAAATATTTCCAGCTTGGGTTAGAGCTGCTCCAATCCCATTTTGAATAGTTCCTGAATTCAGTAAATTGATCGTACCATCCGTCATTGTCATAGGGGAGCCTAGCAAATCGATCTCGGCACCAATTGAGGCACTACTCAGAATTGAATTTGTATTTGTTAAATTCAGTGTTCCGCCGGAAACTGAAAAATTGTGAAAATAAACTAGGATACCTGCTACCGCATTGTTTTGAATAACTCCGTTATTTTGCAAAGTATGGGTTCCACCTGCAAGCGAAGTAGCGCCACCCGAAATGATTCCAGCACAATTGGATGCGCTTATAGAACTATTATTTTCGAATAGTGTTGTGCCACCGTTAAAATTCACCGTAACACCATTTGAAAAACCTACAACAATTCCAAAGGTTGAAGCAGTAGTAATTGCTTGGTTATTTGTTGCTGTAAAAATGGCGCCGTTATTGAATGTAAGCAATGGAGAAATACCAGGGCCAGCATTGAAAAGAACATTAATTCCTTCCTCATTACCACTTGTAGTGTTTGTTAGATTGACTGTTCCTTCTATAGTAAAAACACTTGGTCGCAGAAGGGCCATCGAAGTAGTACTTGTGTTCGTAACGGATAGCGTTGAACCTGCTGAAACGTCCAAGTTAGCAGCAAATATTGTAGCCTGAGTGTTTGGAGAGACAGAAGAGTTTGATAAATTTACCGTAGCCCCGTTATCTATTGTTACATTATTTGAATTACTTAGATTTATTTGGGCATTTGTAATGTTCATTTTACCTGGCCCTCTAATTTCTATTGGCGTGCTGGCGACCCCGGTCATTACAATCCCTTGAGTAAGGTTCAGTGAACCGGAAGCATCACTTAAGTTAATTAAAAATTCATCTGAAGCAACACCTTGAATAAAAAGTACTGGACCTACTGAGTTTAAATCAGAAAGATTCACTGTCACATTGCCTAGAAAAATGCCTGGCTGATTTACAGTGGAAACGATTGAAATCGCATCATTTGCAGTATTGGGAAAGAGGGTGTAGACTGTTGTTCCTGTCCCGAATTGTAATTGATTAATTGTGGTGATACTGCCTACGTTTTCATTTATCGATATAGTTGGAGATCCACTTATACCAAGAAAGTTTGCACTGTCTGTTGAAGTTGGTACCCTGGCAGGACTCCAGTTCCCTGTAGTATTCCAAGTACTATTGGTAGGATTAATCCAAGTAACTGGTGTTCCAGCAGTAAGTGTTTGTGTATATGGTATTGAAAATACACTTAAAAGAGTTAGGGTTGAAATCGTTTTCCAAGAAGACATATTTTAAACCATAGTTTTATTCTTCGTTCTAAATGATAAACGTAAAATCTACAAGAAATATAATAATGAAAAATATATCAGCAGCAATTCTTAAAAAAATCCACTTTTGGGGATCTCTCTTGCGGATCTTTTGCACTTCTTTATAACATGT
>JABEVM010000241.1 GCA_013041585.1 Chlamydiota bacterium | reverse complement strand
ATATCTAGATAAATGTGATTTGGTACTCCTTATGACAGTCAATCCAGGTTTTGGGGGGCAAGCATTCATGCCAGAGGTTCTTGATAAAATAGCTTTTGTCAGAGAGGTTTGTACACAGTTTGAAATTCGTCAAGGTGGGAAAGTGATCACTGAGGAAGAGAAAAAACTGGGTATAGAACTTCCTCCGTTTGATATTCAGGTCGATGGGGGAATCAATGAACAGACTGCGGAGCAATGCATAAAGGCTGGAGCGAATGTTATCGTATCCGGTTCCTATCTTTTTGGAGCCCCTAACATGGCTGCAGCAATTAATAAATTACGCCAGAGTGGGACATGAAGAAAATTGTCGTTATAGGTGGTGGGACAGGGAATTTTGTGGTCTTAAAGGGACTTAAAAACTATTCCGTGGACCTTAGTGCTATTGTCTCTATGGCGGATGATGGTGGAAGTACAGGGATTTTACGCGACGAGCTGGGGGTATTGCCGCCTGGTGATGTGAGACAATGTTTAGTCGCCTTATCTGATTCTTCAAGGCTCATGCGCAGCGTTATGAACTACCGTTTTGAAAATGGGGGGCTTGAAGGACATAGCTTTGGGAATTTACTTCTTTCTGCCTTAGAGAAAGTAACAGGAAGTTTTGAAAGGGCTGTTGAAGAAGCCGGAAGAATTTTATTTATTAAGGGAAAAGTTTTTCCCGTTACAAACCATCCAGTGCGGCTCAAAATGATTTTGAACAATCGCACAGTCCTCGAAGGGGAAAAAGAGATCTATCTTTCTCAGCAAATTGATCAAGGGTACAAAAGCATTTATCTCGAGCCGTATGCAAAAGCAAACCCAAGGGCGCTTGATGAAATTATGCACGCCGACCTCGTTGTATTAGGCCCCGGGGGACTCCATACTTCTTTGATCCCAAACCTTCTTGTAGAAGGAGTTTGTGAGGCTTTACGTGAAACACAAGCAAAAAAAGTTTTTATCGTGAACTTGATGAACCGTACCGGACAGACAACATCTTTTAAAGTATCTGATTATTTAAGAGAGCTCAACGGTTTTATCGGCAAAGATATCTTTGATTATATCTTAGTAAATAAACAGCGTCCCCCAAAAGAGCTGATTCAAGTGTATTCAGAAGAAGGGGACTTAGTAGAAAATGACTTAAGCGAAGATCGCATTATATTAGCCTCTTTACTTGGTGAATTAAAAGAGAGTTCGACAAGCGACTTGATTAAGCGCAATTTGATTCGTCACGACCCTAAAAAAATTGCACAAGAGATAATGAAAATTGTTGATCATCTTTGATTTAGACGATACATTAATCGATACTTCTGTATCGGTGACCCCGATAAAGTTAAATGATGCTTTTTTCCGCATGATGGAAGAGGGTATGCCTATTCAAGATATATCGCAGTCGCTGAGTATCTTGCAGCGTATCAATGCACAAGCCGAGAGCTCGAAAAGCGCGATCGCAGAATTTTTAGAAATTCATGATCTGGATGCTAGGTTTTTAGCAGTCGGGGTAAAAGCGATGTATGAAGATTTTTCTGACGACATCAATGTTTCTCCGCTTCCTGGAGCGTTAGAAATTTTACAAGAGTTTTCCCAGATGCATCAACTCGCTGTAGTGACTGGAGGGACGGAGTCGCAACAGAGAGCAAAAATGAAAAAGGCTGGTATAGATTTTTCTTTTTTTAGTAAAGTTGTTGTGTCGCCAGATAATAGTAAGAAGGCTCACTATCAAGCCATTGTTGAAGAGCTAGGTTTTGATCCCAAAGATGTTGTGGTGTGCGGAGATCGAATTCAGCGAGATCTCACTCCTGCAAAGGCTTTAGGAATTGCAACAATACATATGCGCTTTGGTAGAGGGATCTATTCTCATGGTGATACAAGTGATGTGGATTACTCCATCTCGAACTTATACGAGCTGCAAGGAATTATTCAGCAAATAACGGAACTTTCATCTTCTATATTGGAGAAGCCATGGTAGCAAGCAGTCAAATTATTCCGGGAATGACTTTATCCGTCGACGGTAAAATATATCGTGTTGAATCGGCTGTAAAAGTAACCGTGAGCAAAGGTGTCCCTTTTATTAAAACAAAGTTAAAATCTTTGATTGATGAAGAGGCCATTGAGAAAAACTTTAAGCTCAATCAAGATGTTCAAGAAGTTTCTCTGTTAGAGAAAAAGCTAGAGTATCTCTACTTAGAAGGTAGAGATTATCTTTTCTTAGATATTGGAAGTTTAGATCAGGTTTTAGTTCCCTCTAATATTATTGGGGACAAAGTGAACTATTTGAAAGAAGGAATTGAGATCAAGGCCATGTTTTATGGTGATTCGATTTTTTCTATTGAATTGCCTCAGTTTTTAGAACTGATGGTGGTAAAAACAGAACCCGGTGATTCATCGCTCCATTCGACGAATGCAACAAAAATTGCTGTATTGGAGACGGGTGCAAAAGTTGATGTTCCTCTTTTTGTTGAATCTGGTGATATTGTAAAAATTGATACTCAGACAAACGACTATGTACAGCGTGTCTAGTATTGCTTGAGTAATCTTATAGGAGAAAAGCTGTGGAATTAAAACAAGTGAAAGAATTAATCGCTACAATGGAAAAAGCGGGATTAAAAAAACTAAGCATTAAAGAGAAAGATGGCTTTGAGCTGCAACTCGAGATGCAAGAAGAGCATCCAGCGCATCATCAGGTATATGCTCCTTCTTTTCCAGCTCATCCTTCGCACCCTCCGCTGTTTAGAGAATCAGACCATTTTTCTCGCCATGAAGGGGGAAAAGACTCCACTAAGGAAGCGGGCCCAGAGAAAAAACCAGAAGGAAAGTATGTTGCTTCTCCAATGGTTGGAACTTTCTATTCTTCGCCTTCTCCAGAAGATCCCGCTTTTGTGAAAGTAGGGGATAAGGTCGATGAGAATACAGTTGTATGCATTATTGAAGCGATGAAGGTAATGAATGAAGTCAAAGCAGGAATGAGTGGGGTTGTCGCAGAAGTATGTATCGACAGCGGCCATCCTGTTGAATTTGGCACAAAAATTTTCCGTATTGTATAAGCTTATAGAGAGAAAAAAAGTCCATGCAAAAAGTTTTAATTGCTAATCGAGGCGAAATCGCCGTCAGAATCATTAGAGCCTGCCATGATTTGGGGTTGCAGACTGTTGCAGTATATTCCCAAGCTGATGCCGAAGCTTTGCACGTTTTACACGCTGATGAAGCGATTTGTATTGGAGAGCCGCCTTCTAAAAATTCTTATTTGAAAATCTCTAATATTTTGTCAGCTTGTGAAATCACCGGTGCTGATGCGATTCACCCTGGATATGGTTTTTTAAGCGAAAACGCAAATTTTGCATCTATTTGTGAAAGCTGTGGACTGAATTTTATTGGACCCTCTCATAATACAATTGCGATGCTAGGTGATAAAGCCCAAGCAAAAGCCACAGCGAAAAGTGTAAAATGTCCTGTTATCCCAGGTTCTAATGGGATTGTTCCCGATGTGCAAGAAGGCCTTGCTCTTGCTAAAAAGTTTGGATTTCCTATCTTCATTAAAGCTTGCGCTGGCGGTGGCGGTAAAGGGATTCGTATTGCCTATGACCAAGATGAGTTTGTAAGACAGTTTTCTGCAGCTAGAGCGGAAGCGGAAGTAAGCTTTAACAATCCGGAAGTATATTTAGAAAAGATGATTGTCAATCCACGTCATATTGAAATACAGATCATGGGTGACAAGCACGGCAATTATGTTCACTTAGGGGAAAGAGATTGCACCATCCAAAGAAGACGCCAAAAACTAATTGAAGAAGCTCCAAGTCCAATCTTAACCGAAGCACTACGCAAAAAAATGGGACAAGCTGCTGTGGATATTGTTCGCGCCGCAAAATACCATTCAGTTGGCACAGTTGAGTTTTTACTTGATGAGGACATGAACTTCTATTTTATGGAAGTGAATACGAGAATTCAAGTTGAGCATACTGTGACAGAAGAGCTAACAGGAATCGACCTTGTGAAAGAGCAAATTAAGATTGCAATGGGTGAGAAGCTCAAAGTAAAACAGAAAGATATTCAGTTTACAGGTCACGTGATCCAATGCCGTATCAATGCGGAAGATCCATCGAAAAATTTCGCTCCTTCTCCTGGGAATTTGGAATACTACATTCCGCCGGGCGGTCCTCATGTGCGTATTGATAGCGCATGCTATTCAGGGTACAAAATTCCACCTAATTACGACTCGATGATAGCAAAGCTCATCGTAAAAGGAAAAGATCGTAAAGAGGCCCTACAAATTGCAAGAAGAGCTCTTCGCGAATTCCATATTGGGGGAGTGCGCTCCACAATTCCTTTCCATCTTTTTATGTTTGAAGATGAACGTTTTCTCAAGTCTGAATACAACCTAAATTATATTGATCAGCTAATGATTGATGGATGTCAGTTTGATTTGAAGAAAGACTAAATCTCCCTAAAGAAATCACAAAATCATAAAGAATTTGAAACACGCAGTAAGCTTTTTTACTGCGTGTTTTTTTAGTTTACAAAGAAAGTGAATCCTTTGATTGTAAAGGGTTTTTCCTATTCTCAATTTCTGTAAATTCATCTCTATTCCATTGTAATTAGATTTAATTTAAAATATTATAAACATTATTTTAAAATAGGCTGATTTATGTTATAATTATTATAAAATATTAATAGGATTGTTGCTGTGTCTATGGGTTCTAGCTTTAATGTAAGTGATTTAAAATCAGGTAATAGCGTTTTATACTTAGGTAAGGATGGTCAGTTAGCCTCAGTTCCTTCATCGGTTTGGACGCAGATCGGATCTTATTTTTGGAACCCAGATATCTATTCCCTCTCTAAAATTATTCATCACCTTAATAATCAAGTGGATATAAAAATAGATCCTAAACTACTTGGTTATCTAGAAGATAGGATAAAAGAATACAATGATAGTCATGCAGAGCAAATCCCTCATTTAAAAGCATTTGAAGATCTAGTTAGTCGTACACAAAGGGTTCGTAGAAACTATATTAAGTTGAAGGAATTAGACGCTTCAGTTTCCTTAGATGTAGCAATCAAATCGATTAAAAACAGATCCACAGCAGATCTACTCACTGAACAATCGGAAACAGACATAAAAGAGTGCATTGAGAGAGCTCAATATACAGATAATCGATTTGCTTTACGTAGAATTGCGAACGCTCTTTTTTCCGGTAAAAGAAACTGCTTTCATGTGACCTCCGTGCAATGTCTGCGACTCTTGCTATGTGACCCGTTATCTTCTAATGATGATATTGCAAAGCTTATTTGGGCAGCTTACCAAGAGGTAAAAGGGTGTGATTGGGCATATCTTATTGAATGGGAAAAAACGTCAAGCTCCTCAGATAAATCAGATCCTTCCTCAAATTATGGAAATTATCAAAATTTGGTTAGGGATGATGAAGATGGATCTTGGGTAAGATATATCAGTCACTGTAAAGAAATTTCAGAAGATCAGGAAGTTCTTGTATCCCATGGAGGAGGATTATTCTACGTGGGTGAATTTTTACGTGGAAAAACAGTTGGGTATTCAGCTGGAGGAGAATATGTAGGAACCGGGATTTTTGTGTCTCCTCACCCAGATGGCGTAGATAAGACTCAGAGAGATGCCTTTTATGCTTGTCGACGAAGTCCGGAGCACTTTGATATTCCGGCGCATTTTACTGCAAAAATTAAAGCTAAATATCTTCGGGCTGTAATCAATGGTTATGAAGCAAAGCTTAGCTTTGAAAATGTTCAATATTTAGAAGATGTTTCTATAGAGGTTTACAATTACCCTGTTCCAAGACTCTATGGGATGGAATCTGATATCCAAAAGTTGCCCTATGATGAAGGGCTCAAAAAAAGAATTCTAGAAAGCTACGCTCGCGCTCCAAGGGGATAATTAGCCCTCTTCTTTAGGAAGGGTGGCTTTTTGTAGCGCTGCTGTTCGAGGTTTTTTCTTATGGGGCAGAGTGTGTTGTCCTCCATAGACGACCTCATGGAGATTTTCAATCGCCATAAATGCAGATGGGTCTTCGTTAAGAACAATTTCTTTGAGTTCAGCTAAATCAAGTCTTTCTACTATCACAAAAAGGATTTCTCTTGTATCTCCGGTAAATCCTCCTCGTCCATGCATAATTGTAAGTCCAAGACCTAATTCATTCATAATCACATCGCCAATTTCTTTTGGCTTAGAAGAAATGATCAGTACTGATTTTAGCTCATCTAGACCTACGATCACAATATCGATCATTTTAAAAGCGACGATGTATGTCATCAAAGATCCTAGAGCAATATGCCAGTCATAAAAAATCAAACCGTATGCTGCGAAAATGAAGACGTTGATGACGAGTACAACTTGACCAACTGTAAATCCTTTACGCCTGTTGATGATGATAGCTAAAATTTCTGTTCCATCTAAGCAACCGCCATGACGAATAATCAGCCCGACTCCAATACCTAGAATGGCGCCACCAATTACGATAATTTCTAAATATTCTCCATCGAAGGGCGGCACTTGTTCTAACAGGAAGAGGAAGCCGGCAAATAGTAAAACAGCTCCTAACATATGAATTACGAAGGTGCTTCGTATATATTTATAGGCTAGATAAATGAAAGGAACGTTTAAAAGGATAAGAAAATAGGAAAGATAAGATTTTCCATAAAGCTGGGCTAAGATAAGGGAGATACCTACAATACCACCGTCAATTAATTGGTTTGGCAAAAGAAATATTCGGATCGAAAGGGCCGCTAAAAATGCGCCTAGTGCAATCCAAAAAAAGGAAATGATATTATGTTTAAGTAATTTGCTGGCTGAGAGAGTAGGCATAGTAGTACTTATTTAATTTTTTTTGTAACGATACATATAAAGTGGGTGGATGTACAGAAAAAAGTTTGAATTTGTTACTTTTTGAGATACGCGGGAGACGGGGCTCGAACCCGCAACTTCCGCCGTGACAGGGCGGTGCTCTAACCAATTGAACTACTCCCGCAGAATATACGTATATGGGCGCAACAGGACTCGAACCTATGACCACCTGTGTGTAAGACAGGAGCTCTACCAACTGAGCTATACGCCCACAAAATATATTAAAAACGTGTACACTGTACACTTCCTTGCGATTTTTTCTCAAGGATTTTCTAAAGGATGTTTTTTTAAGTTTTATGTATGCTAGGATAAACATATATTTTTATGAGGTGACAGATGCATCAAGATTTTGTAGATATCGAAAAAATCAATCCTAGAATACTTTTGGATATACGTTATGCTACTGACAACAACTTTTTAGGAAGGGCTGTGTATAGCATTCCAAAGTGTTTCCTTCGTAAAGAAGTGGCAGAAAAACTTGATCTTGTACAAAAATTTTTAGAAAAAAAGGGCCTTGGAATTAAGGTCTATGATGGGTACAGACCGCTTAGCGTCCAAAAAGAATTTTGGAATTTTCTACCCGATGATAGATATGTTGCAAATCCTGCCATTGGATCCCGTCATAATCGAGGAGCCGCAGTTGACCTCACTTTAGTGGACAAGCAAGGAAATGAGCTCACTATGCCTACCCCTTTTGATGATTTTACTGAAAAAGCGCATAGGACCTGTAAGGACCTATCTCAGGAAGAATTGAATAACAGCCTTCTTCTTGAAAAGGTGATGCTGGAATTTGGCTTTACTTCGTTCTCGACCGAATGGTGGCATTTTGATTTCAAGGGTTGGGAAAAGTTCCCTGTTCTGGACATATCTTTAGAAGAATTTGATCAATGTCTAAACTAGCCGTTTTTTTTCTTGGGTTCTTATTACTTCTCGGATGCTCTCCTAGTTCTCTGGAAGACTTTCAGGGAGATAGCGAGTCTATTTGTCGCGAAATTGTAAATGATCTCAAGACTATCTATCTTCGTGAAGACCTTGTAAAAAATGTTCCTAGGTTAAGAAAAAAATTTATCGCTCTTGTTGATGTCATTATCGAAGCTAGGAAGTTTCAAGAGAGCCATCCGGAAGAGATGACTTCATTTTCTTTATATAGCGATGAGGTTCAATCTGAACATCTTCGTGAGGAGCTAGAAAGGATTTATCATATAGAAGGTGGTAAAGAGCTGATAGAAAAGGCGCAGAAAGAAGCTCTTTTACGGTTAGATGCTTTTGAAAGGCAAATCAAAAAGCAGAAAAACAAACGTTCAAAAGGGATTAATTAATTTTGAAAAGATTTTCAAAACTTGTCTTTCTCTTTTCGATCACATCATGGTCAGTGAGTTCTTCCACATGAATGGGAACAGCAGTCATATATCCCTGTTTAAGGTAGTGCACATCGCTTTCTTCATGTTCATTTTGATGTAGCCACATACCGCCTAGCCAGTAATGAGTTTTTCCGTCTGTGTGAGACTTTTCTTCTAGATCTTCTAACCAGTAACCTTTTCCCTGTCTTGCCATTTTAAACCCTTTAATGTCTCCCAGATGCGTAGGGAAATTTACATTTAAAAGTGTTCCTTTCGGAAGAGGGTGTTCTAAAATATGTTCAACGATAGGTTGTATATATTTTTCTGCGATGTGAAAATTGGGGGTTTCAAAATCTTCGCAGGAGAAGGCGATACCCGGAATATTGCGAAGTACTCCTTCGATCACACCGCCAATGGTTCCACTGTAAAAGACGTTTTTCCCGGAATTTGATCCTCTGTTAATTCCTGATACGATGAGGTCTGGAGGGGAGGGAAGGATTTTAGCAAGGCTCATTTTAACACAATCAGCAGGGGTCCCTGAAACTCTCCAAGCAGGTGTGTTTTTTTCCCAAGCAACCGGTTCAATCTCAAGATGAGTTTGCAATGTGATACCAACTCCAGCTCCTGAT
This sequence comes from Chlamydiota bacterium, assembly GCA_013041585.1. Classification (GTDB taxonomy): domain Bacteria; phylum Chlamydiota; class Chlamydiia; order Chlamydiales; family Rhabdochlamydiaceae; genus JABEVM01. The sequence continues at coordinate 2,286 of JABEVM010000241.1, read as the reverse complement.
CTTTCAGTCCATGGAGCAACAATGGTAACATCTGCAAAAGGATTAAGAGCTTGCCATAGGTGTTTAAGACCTTCAGCTTCGATACCATCATCATTAATAAGTAAAATACGTGGTTTACAAACCATAAAATAGAACCTTTGTAGCAAGAGGATATAATCGCAAATTTATCAATACTTGAACACACTATTCTTTATGAAGAAATATTTTGAATTTTAGCTCTATCTTGCCTTGTTAGAGAAGAAACTAAAAAGATTGCTATCATACTGGTAGAGAATCCCATGATCATGCTTGGGATCTCTAAAGTGAAGTAAGGATTGATGAAAGGCCATACTCCTGAAACAATCCCTCCAACAAGAATCCCTGCCCATGCTCCATACTTGTTCACTCTTGTAGAATACAAAGAGGCAATTAAAAGAGGACCGAAAGCAGAACCCAGGCCCGACCATGCATAAAATACAAGCGAATAGATTGTGCTGAGCTCTTGGTAGGCAATCAGGTAAGCGACTGCGGAAACAAGAAGCACTCCTAAGCGAGAAACTAGTAAGAGCTCTTTGGAAGAGGCATTTTTATGGAAGATCCTCTTATAAAAATCTTCAGTGATACTTGAACATAAAACAAGTACTTGAGAGCTCATGTTATTGATCGTGGCTGCTACAACTGCGCAAAGCATAAATCCGATAATCATAGGATGAAAAGTGAGTTTGACCATTTCTATAAACACTTGCTGTGGATCGTCAAGTTTTCCTGTAGAGAAAAATGCGATTCCTACAAGACCAACGAGTGTTGCAGCGGATAGCGACAAAACCATCCAAGACATTCCAATCCATTTTGACTTGTTGATCTCTTGTACGTTTTTAATCCCCATAAATTTGGTAACAATGTGAGGTTGTCCAAAGTATCCTAGTCCCCAGCCTGTAGCAATGAAGAAAATCTCTAAAAGAGAAAGACCGGAGAAGTCTGGAATAAGAGAGGTAGGAAGCCCCTTTGCCTCAATGCTTGCCATCATGCCAGCGATCCCACCAATTTTTGGAAGAAGATAGAGGGGAACGAAGATGACCACGCACATCAAAAACAGTCCTTGAAATAGATCAATCCAGGCTAGAGTTCGGTATCCCCCAAAGAACACATAAGGGATTACAATCAAAATACCGATGGAAATTCCAAAGTTGTAATGAATATTGAAAAGAGTTTCTGTTAAAAGCCCCATCCCTACAAGACCTGCGGAAATATAGATCGTGTAAAAAATGAAGGACATGACTGCCGTAAAGACACGAATGAGGCCGGAGGTGTCTGCAAGTCTGCTCTCAAAAAAGGAAGAGAAGGTAAGGCTGTTATACTGCTCTGTAGCAATACGGATTTTAGGAGCGACGATCTGCCAGTTCAGGAACATGAAGATAAGTAAACCAATTGCCGTCCAAGCACTAGGCATTCCTCGTAAAAAAATGACCGATGGATATCCCATGAAAAGCCAGTTGCTCATATCGCTTGCATGAGCTGCAAGTGCAGTGAGCCAATAGTTTAGAGATCTGTCTCCAATGATAAAATCGGTTGCGGTAAGATTTCTTCGATAGGATAAAAATCCTACGAAGAAGACGATGCAAAGATAAATAAAAACAGCTGAGATCTGGTAATTCTGCGCGGTCATGATTTCCTAAATGCGTGCTTATAGTTAAAGAGTAACAAAATTATTACAGAAATACAACCAATTATTCTAGATGGGCTATTCTTTGAAAGATGCTTTGTTTGAACCATATTCTAAGCTTGCTTGGGATAGATTGGTCCTTGCGTTAGGAAAATACTCTTCAAGAGTTTTGAGTAAATTCTCTGTTTTTTTTCGCAGCGACTCTTGTCCAACAGGGCACTGGCAAGTGATCCTTGCGAAACCATAGTGCTTTGCAAATTCTCTGATCTCGTTTTCGGAGATGTAGATCAGTGGGCGGATAATAGTAACCCCATAATCGTACATTTCGATTTTAGGTAAGTTCCCTGCAAATTCGGCTTTATGTAGAAGGTTCATAAGAAGGGTTTGAATATTATCATCGCGATGATGCCCAAAGGCGATCACTGTAGCTCCCACTTCTTTGGCCGCTTCAAAAATTAAACGCCTTCTTTCTCTAGAGCAGCTATAGCACTCTAAAGTTTCTCTTTTTTGTGTAGACTGTTTTACTATGAAATTTACGCCCATCTTATCGCAAATATTTTTAAGATAATTTTCATGAAGGCCGGCCCCACAAGAAAATTCTCCTCCGACATGGATGGCGTGGAGTTCAAAATCAGAAAATCCTT
>JABEVM010000240.1 GCA_013041585.1 Chlamydiota bacterium | reverse complement strand
TGTAAGCCATATGTTTAGTGGCAATGCTGAACCAAGTTTTTTTACATATTTGTCTAAACCAAAAGCCATTCTAAACGTGGTTCTTGATCTTAAGGAGAAAAGTACTGCTGTTGCACACTGTTTTAGAGCTGTTGCCACACATCTCAAATCATTATTTTTAAATAATAAAACCCGCAATGCGCTATGTTTTCAACTCATACAAATCGCTGGTGGAAATATGTCAGCAGTTGAATTAATAAACACGGCCATAGATTTTGAAGGTAAAAGACCACTTAAAATGCAGTTTAATGAATTTGATGTTATTACGCAATTCTATATTCTGCTCATGCTACGCATGATTGTAGATCACTTTATTAAGGATCTCCCTGTTAAACTAAAGCATGAAGATGATGGTATTCAGCTCTCGGATGATATTGCCCATGAGTTTCAAGTAAAAGCTAATAAATTACGAATGAAGTTTGATTTACGCCAGACAATTTTTAATAAAATCCGCGAGGGATTGTTTAAAGAATCGTCTTTACAGCAAATGTCTAAGAAAACTATTGCTCAACTTGAACAGTTCATATCTAAACTATTAATGCTTTTATCGTTGGATGGGGATTTTATAATACCGAAAGAAATAAAAGCACCTACATTTGAAGAAAAAGATGATGAAGATAATGAAAGTGAAGAAGAAGATTTAAGAAGACAGCTAAAAAAACCTTATAACGTATCTGATGAACTCCGCTTAGACGTATTTAAATTATGCGCGGATATTGGTGGAAAGTATTTACAAGCAAAAAAAGATCCAACAAGTCCCAATAATGTTAAAGTTATTCAACTATACCATGTTCTTAAACAATTGAATGAACTGATAACAAATTCTGATTCAATTATAAAAGCAGGTGAAACTGACGACCCTAAGGTTAAACAAATCATTATAGGTATCAAGCATTATTTAGAACCCATAACGATACATGCTCTTTTTTTTGTTCCAGAAGGAGATGTTATTGCAGGTAAACATGTACATATGGATAAGGTTAATCTTTTTGATAAAGAAGAACGTCTTCTGAGGAACGAACCATCTCAGCTTAAAATAATTTATGATAGCCTTCAAAAAGAAGTTCTTGAACAAATGTGGATTAGAATAAGACGTTTTCCTTTGCATTATGATTTTATCATGAAAACAATCTCTCCTAGCACCGATGCGCAAATAAAGAATATTACCCCAAAATTAAAAGAGAGAAGCGAAATTGTTCTTGATTTACATAAAAATCCTGAATTATTGCCTGGATTGATACCAGAAGCAAGACAATGGTTTGCAGCAGAAGCGTTGGATACACAAAGAAAGAATCAGACTATATCGGCAGCTATGCTTGATTGCCTCAAGGAACAATTCAACATTACGGAGTGGCCAAAAAATGCCTCTCCTTATGCTTTGGCACTTATCAAGGTTATAGAAGATCTAGAAGACGAACTAAAGATTCAAATAGAGCAACTAGGCAAAAAGGACTTTCTTGATCTCACCGTTTATAAAGATGAGCCACCATTAGTCCCAAAATACCCAACTATGCTAAAATTATAAAGTAGGTTAATATGAAAGTTAAGATACCCTTTAATTCGCCAGCAGCTCAGGAAATGGCCGAGTCCCTACTGAGAGGGGAAGCTGATATGACTGATGATGACTCTTTACATGAAGACCAAAAAGCCCAGGAACGTCTTCCTTTTTCTGCTCATCAACGCATAATACGAGCTTGTGAAACAAACCTCAAAGTTCACGATGAACATCTCGTCAATGATCGAAAATATCTGGTTAGGCAACTTGATTTATTGATTTCTGATCTTGAACGCATTATTACCGAAAAAGAAAATAATACAACCCTTACTCGGTCAGATCATGCTGTATGGAATACATTCAAGAGAAATCCTCTTATTTCCTTTGTCGAATTACTTCGAGAACATATTTCAGACGAAAAATATGATCGACAAGATATGCTGCGAAAATTCAGTACTGCTATTAGAGTATTTCGTAATAATGAAAAAAGTTATTATCAGCAAGAGCCTCGTTTATATGAAAAATTAGAAGAAATTTACTATGCCGCACTGGCATTGGATCACCTCCCGCGGGATTGGAGTTCAAATGAAGAATATAGAGAGGATATTAAAACATCACTGAGAATTGTCTTACGAAAAAATCAACATGATGATTTCTATAGACGATTAAAGAATACAAAAACTGACTATCGAAATCAGATATTTGACAATTTAGATTCAATTATTTTGCAAGCTACCAATAGAGATTCGCTCATTCAGTCTATTCAAATTTTAATTGAAGAGGTAAAAAGAAAAGATCTTGTTTTGGCGGATTATTTATTAGTACAGTTAAAACAATGGTCCGATGGGACTTTAGCAGATAGTCTTGAGGATAAACTTGATGGAACACGTAAACAATTGCTTACTAAAAAAAATCATCACACACGATGGTCAGATGAGCAAACTTCTAATTTCCAAAGTACACAAATGGAAATTTTAGAAAAAATGGAAGATGCTAAGCAAGCTATCAGTGCAATATCTAAAATATTTTCTGAGAATATCGCCCCTACCAATACTTTGCAGAAGGCTGCTGTTAGGACTTGGATAGCTCAGTTTAACCAATTATATGATCCTATTATCATT
>JABEVM010000239.1 GCA_013041585.1 Chlamydiota bacterium | reverse complement strand
CACCGAGAAGGGAAAAACTATACCCAGCACCGACTTCAACCGAAGAATCAATAAAATTACAAAATGAGATCTTATTTACAATGACAAGGCCCGCATAGCCGCGATCATCAAATAGACAATTCGAGCCTTTTCCAATGACTAAATAGGGTAACTTATTTTGGTTGCAATAGAAAATAGCTTGTCTAACATCTTCAATGTCCCTAGCTTCTATACAATACTTTGCAGGGCCTCCTATTCCATAGGTAGAAAACTCACTTAAGAACCTGCCCTCTTGGAATCTGGAACGTATGCTCATGTCAACAAAGCCTGCTCTTTCGAAGCACTTTTATTGAGAAGATGTCTTTGATAAATAGGATCGACAACTGCGTTGATGAAAGTTGCTGATTCAGGGGTGGAAAATTTTCTCGCCAAGCGAATGGCTTCCGCAATGGCTACTTTGCCAGGAACGTTTTCCTCAAAAAGGATTTCGTGAATTGCTAAACGTAAAATATTCCGTTCTATTAAAGGGATACGATCAAAGTCGTAGGAAGTAGAAACTTCTTGCACAAGCGCATCAATTTCTGTGAGCTTTTCACGAATTTGATGGCATTTTTCTAATGCTTGTAAAACAGATTTTTTAGTCACCATAAGTAGGCTCATAATAAATGGAATGATATCCTCGTCTTCAATTTTTACAACATCTTGGCTGTAAAGAATTTGAAAAACAATCTCACGTGTTTTTTGCTGTGGTAATGCCATAGATATACCCCATCCCATGTAGAAAAGATATGTAAGCATACCATTTTTTTTTGTTTTCTAACAGGAAGAAAGTTTTAGAAAACCTCTTTCAAGAAATTTCTTACATGAGAGCTTTTTTAGAGATGGCTTCTAAGCATCCAAAGAATCTTCTCATGCCCGCCAATCCGTCTTCCCAGCATATCAACAGTCGCAGCGTCCGCATGTTTCTCAGCCATCGTGGCTAAGTATCTTCCATTGCGAACAATGACCTCATGTCCTTGAACAAGAAGCTCTATCATTTCTTTAGCAGAACCGACGTTTCCTTCTTCCGAGATCGTAGTTAAATCTTTAAAAATGCTGAAAGAGGCTTCTACCGCAAAACCTAATGCTTGAATACGCTCAGCAACCTCATCAATCTCTTCCGCCAGTTCCCCATATTGCTTTTCAAACATCAGATGCAAAGAAAAAAATTGGTCCCCTTTCACATTCCAATGGAATTTTTGCGTTTTCAAATAAATTGCATATATATCGGCAAGAAATTTACTCAGGGCTCCTCGAATTTCTTCGCGAACAGTATTAGTAAGACCAATATCCATCTTCATATTTCCTCCATTTAGTGCCTTTTCTTTCTTGATAAATCATTCTTGAATAAAAAAATAATTGAATTTTTCTTTTTTTTCTTGCTAGGCTTGCAATCTTTAACACAGGGATTACATCGTGCTAGGAATTTTTCTCGATACAGAAACAAATGGTCTTAACGCCCGCAAACATAAAATTTTAGACATAGCCTTTAAAATTATTGATGTAAAAACGGGTATTTTTCTTGATGAATTCCAATCTCTTGTCTTTCAACCTCTAGAAGAATGGGCTCATAGCGATCAAGAAAGCTTGCACGTCAACGGCTTTAGCTGGGAAGATATCAGCAAAGGCGAGAGTTTAAAAACAATCTCCTCCGAAATTCAAAGAATTTTTATCAAACATGATATAAAAAGAGGGAAAGCTGTTTTCATCTGTCAAAATCCTTCTTTCGACAGGGCTTTCTTTTCTCAAATTATTGATGCTGATACCCAAGAAAGTCTTTTATGGCCCTATCATTGGCTCGACTTAGCCTCAATGTATTGGGTGACAAGCATCCAGAAAGGAAAGAGCAATCCTGCATTCTTCCCTTGGGAGACCGGCTTATCCAAAGACAAAATTGCAGCTGCCTACAAATTGGACCCTGAAACAAAGCCTCATCGTGCTATCAATGGAGTAAACCATCTCATTGCCTGCTACCGCGCCGTTGTGGGTTTTCCTTTTTCTTAAGAAATATGCAACGAATCATTGCCAGCAACTGAAAAAATCCTTAAAATAGCGAAAATTTTGGATGATTCATGTAAAGGCAGTTTTTATGTCTTCTTTTTCTCAGTTTATCCCTTTCCTGGAAATCTTTATCATCACAATGATGGCAAACTACCTGCTTTCCTTTTTCTGGAATACCAGGTCAATGGACCTTATTTTAGGGTTGCTCGCATATTTGCTCATCTACGCCGTGTCTTTTTTGCTAGGCTTTCCGATCCTTCAAAAAATTATGCTACTTGTGGCGAATGTGGCAGTCATCGCAATTTTAATTATTTTCCAACCCGAACTTCGGGTTGCCCTCTCCAAACTGAGTCTGAAAAGCCGAAGATACAAAGAATTGTCTCAATTCGATAAATTCTTAGAGCAACTGACAAACTCCATCTATCGGCTTGCAGAAAAAAGAACTGGGGCTTTAATCGTCCTTGAAAATGAGGATTCACTAAAAGAATACGCCAATAAAGCCGTGATCCTCAACGCAGTATTTTCTTCCGAACTTCTCGAATCCATCTTTACCCCAACTACACCTCTTCATGATGGGGCTGTCATTATTCGAGATACAACGATTGTAGCGGCAGCAGTCATTGCGCCTCTTGCTGAAGATAGTACGCAGCTTACTAAATCTATGGGAACTAGGCACAGAGCAGGTCTTGGGCTCAGCCAAATTTCCGATGCACTTGTAATCGTAATTTCGGAAGAGAGCGGACGAGTATCGATCGCGCGTGACGGGATGATTACGCGAGGTGTTAAAATGGATCGGTTCAAAGGAGTCGTACGCAGCGTATTTACCGAAAGAGAAGAAGAAACGTTCCCTAATAGATTTAATTTATTTGAGTGGTTAAAAAGATGAAAACCCTTTTACAGAAACTTTTTCTAGAAAATTGGCAGAGAAAGGCAACCGCCATTTTTTTAGCGATCATCGTATGGTTTGTTGTAAACCATTCTCTGACCGGTACAAAAACAATTCCTAACGTCCCTATTCGAATTATCAATCTTCCTCCTGACAAAACCGTTGAAGGACTACAGACAAATGGGATTCTAAATAACAGAATTTCCTTAAGTCTTCAGGGGAAAATTTCCGTGCTCGATGAACTAACTGCAAATGATCTAGAAATTGAGATTGATGCAGCTAATATCACCGATGATCCGATATCGATTTCAAAAAAGAATTTATCTTCAACCAATCCTGAAATCGATATTTCCCAAGATATCAGTAAGGTTTTTTACCAAAATTTCACGATACGCTTGACCAAACTCGTCACAGAAAAAATTCCAGTCCATATTTCTCCTCCAGTTGGCGAACCTCCAAAAGAATACCAACTTCTCGATATTTGGCCTTATCAGCTTACTACAACCGTGAGCGGTCCCGAAGAAGTTCTTAAGGTCCTCAAAAGAACGGGGGTGAAGCTTACTTTTAACTTAAGTAAGATCACAAGAAGCCAACTGCAACAGGCACAAGAGAACTCCATATCGAAGAAAGAAGACATAGTCACCTTTTTTGTTCCCGACGATTGGAAATATGTTCAAGACCATCTTATTTCAGACATGCCAGTTCGTATAGATGACCCACAAGTTGAGAACCTACACATCGACTTTATCCGCACTGATCTTTTGCCTATCAGTCGTCCTATACCCATCAGTATTTTCTTTCCTGTACGCTCGAGCGCAGAGTTAAACCCGCAAACATGCAGTATCATTTCTTCTGAAATGGTTAAATTGCAAAATAATGTTCCTGTCCTGTCAGGGAATTTTTACGCAAAAGGGGTATCCCCACGCTTTTTACAAACCGTAATGGATAAATTACAAATCGTGGTCTCCGCCTCATCAAACAAGGATCGAACAGATCTGGAATGGAGCATACAGTTTGTCACCCCTCATGTTCTCGAAAATCGCTATGTGGCTATGTCCATGTCGGATGTTTCCGACAAAGACCTACGTGATTCAAAACCGTATTGGAAAGAAGAATATCTACGCAATAGATTCAGAAGTTTTATGAATGAATTCCGTCTATATAAAGCAGACAATACGAAATTGGATCTAGTGTTCAAGGTTCAAGATAATGCGATACAAGTGCAAGAGTGGAAACCTACTGAAAATTCGTTATGAATACTAAATCCTCTTCCATTACAATTCTGAAAAGCACTCTTTTTCGAGGGGGAGGATTAGAAAAGTACACTCGTCGTATCATTCAGGCATTTTTAGATAAAAATTGGAAAGTCACTGTTTTGACAACGGGAAAAATTCCAAGTGACAATGAAATGCAAAAGGGAAGCCCCAATTTACAGATCGTAACACACAAATACCTCTCTCCATGTAGTTTTCTAAAAGTACTTGAATTTGATCGCTTTTGTAGAAAATATCTAGAAAATCATCCAACCGATGTAGTTTTTGGACTCGATCGAAACTCTTTTCAAACTCATATTCGGGCCGGAAACGGTGTACATGCCTCCTATTTGGAAAAGAGAAAAAAATCAGACTCTTTCCTAAAAAGACTCTCCTACCGCATTAACCCTTTGCACCAAATCCTACTTCATATGGAAAAAAGGGCTTTTACCCACCCTCTTTTACAAAAGATATTCACAAATTCTTCCATGGTAAAAGAAGAGATCATACAATTTTTTCAAGTCGATCCAAGTAAGATCGAGGTTGTTCACAACGCAGTTGAATGGTCAGAACTTCAAACGCCTTTTACCAATTGGCAAGAAGGAAAGAATCTACTTGCAAAACAGCTTCAAATTAATCCAAGCCTTTACCAATTTATCTTCATTGGCCACAACTACCAAAGAAAGGGCCTTGATAGGTTCTTAGAAGCTTTAGCCGGTTTGCCACGGCAAAATTATCACTTAACTGTGGTCGGTAAAGACAAGAATATACAAAAATATAAGCAATATACTGAAAATCTCGGAATCAAAAACCAAGTCACTTTTGTAGGAGAGGCAAAATCCCTTCCTTTTTACCAACTAGCTGACTGTATTGTTATACCTTCCTATTACGATCCTTTTGCAAATGTCACAGTCGAGGCCTTAGCTATGGGAGTATATGTTGTCTCCTCTAAGACCAACGGAGGGCATGAAATCCTATCAGAAACGGGGGGAGTTGTGATCGACTCTCTAGAAAATCTTGAATCAATTCGATTAGCTTTAGAAACCGCGATGAAATATCCAAAAACAACCGAGTCCGCTCTGAAAATCCGAAATTCCGTAAAGGATAGAGATTTTTCCTCGCAAATCACTTTCTTTACCGATGCATGTGCCCTATGATCATCGACTTTTTATCCTACTTAGCCATACGAATTGCGATGTTTCCTTTCGCTTTTCTTCCCCTTAAGGTCATTCATATTATTGGTAACTTTCTTGGAATTGTTACCTATCATCTATCCTCTAAGTTCAGAAAACGGGCTTTAAGCAATTTGGCTCTCGCATCGAGCCTGCATCTGCAAGAAGATGATATCAAGCGCATCGCAAAAGAATCTCTGCAAAATCTATGCATTACCTGTTTGGAGTATGCAAAACTTGAGCGGGAAAAGCACATTAAAGATATCGCTACTTGCTCAACTCCTGAGCAACCCTTAGCGATCCTGAGTCAAGGACAAGGCATCATTTTCTTTTGCGGACATCAATCCAACTGGGAGATCTTATTTCTAGAAGGCACAAGTCGAATGCCTGGGACTGCTATCGCAAGACCTATTAAAAACTCCTTTCTTTACAAATGGATTGTGTCCATCCGAGAAAAATATAATGGGAAAATCATCACAAGACAAAATGCAGCCAAAGAAGGTCTGCGTGCTATCAAGCAAGGGAGGTTCCTAGGAATTGTTGGAGACCAGGGAATGCCAGACAGCCCTTTTAGCTCCTTATTTTTTGGAAGGCTTGCTTGGACATCTCCCCTTCCTGCAATCTTAGCTTGCCGAACAGGATGCCCCGTATTTGTCGCTATGACCAAAAGGCAGAATTATAAATATATCACCCATTACTCTCACGCGATATGGCCAAATAAGGATGAGCCAGTAGAAAAAGAAGTAGATAGGATTATGAAAGAGGTTCTTGCAATCTTAGAAAAGAGCATTGAAGAGTCTCCTGGAGAATGGCTATGGTCTCATAATCGTTGGAAACAACAGACCTTAGAAAAGGTAAACAGGATCTTTCGCCAAGATTGCATTGCAATCCTTCTTCCGAAAGAGAAAAAAGATTTTGAGAAGTTTTATGAAGTTCTCTCTACCTTCGAGAAAATCTACCCAAGGGAATTTATATCCGTTTTTATACCAAAAACTTTTATGAACGTAGAAATTCCAAAAAATTGGGAAAAAATTCCCTATGAAAGAGAAGAAGAGCTTTTTGTCAGAGATTTTCGATTTAAGCTTGTCTTCAATTTTTCAGGTGTCCATAAACTGAAATCCCATTTCACCTCGCTAAGCGCATTTACTGTCTTTTCTTTTCGTGATATCCAAAAAATCGCCAACGTACCTGATGATACATCGATTCAAAAAACTCTTACCAAAGCTATGATAAAATGCCCGTAGATAGATTTTTTTTAAATGCAGACTTTGTAGAAGGTGAGCCCCTCTTTCTTATCGATGAAGAATTCCATCACCTTTGTAAAGTAACAAGGCACCAAAGCGGAGAAGAGATCCAGCTTGTTAACGGAAAAAATCAAATCGCTAGAGCCCATATCGAAAAAATAGAAAAAAGACGCGCTGTTTTGCAAGTTGAGCAAGTCGAAACCATCTCAGTGCGAGGACCTAGAATCATCCTAGGACAGATTATCCCAAAATGGAACAGGCTTGATACGATCATAGAAAAGGGGACAGAGCTTGGAGTTCATGAATTTTGGCTCATCCCAAGCTTGCATGCAAAAAAAGAGACTTTCTCCCCTCACCAAACAGAAAGGCTAAAACATATTTGTATCGCGGCCATGAAGCAATGCGGAAGGCTTGACCTCCCCTCTCTTCATTTTCATGAGAATTTACAGCATCTACCCCCTACAAGCGGATGCGTATTTTTTGGAGATACAAGAGAAAATGCGCCCCTCCTATGGACAGCGCTTCAGAAAAAAAGCTCTCCCATTGAAACCATTCTTTTCTTTATCGGCCCAGAAGGTGGGTTTCTCCCAGAAGAAATTACAATCCTTGAGAAAGATTGGCGTGCACAACCTGTGGCTTTAAGTAAAAATATTCTACGAACGGATACAGCATCAATTACAGCGATGAGCCTTGTACAGCATTTTTTGCTGGCACCAGATACTGACTGAACTTATTACTCTTAAATAAATAACTTTATAATTACTTTAACCCGAGCGTTTCAAAAGAATAAACGGTATTCACATAAATTTGTAT
>JABEVM010000238.1 GCA_013041585.1 Chlamydiota bacterium | reverse complement strand
GATAGAAAGCATTTTTTTATAAGTTATAAATTCTTTCCAATTATGCAAGAGAAGTCAATAGAAAATGTTGTAGAAAAAAATGCATTTCCCTTGAGGTTAAAATTTAAAATCAGCCAAGATCCTCACAAGCTCAATTACACATAGCACATCATGAAAGCAATCCTCACTTTTTTTTTATGTCTTCTTATTACCTTTGCCGAATCGAAAGTAGAATTAGGTGTTGATGTCTTCTTTAAAGATGGGCATCTCTCCTCTCTTAAAAATCAAAATGTCGGTCTTGTTACCAATCACACAGGAGTGAATGCTAACTTACAACCTACAGCGGATCTGCTTCAGCAATATGCAACGGATTTTTCTTTTGTTGCTATTTTTGCTCCTGAACATGGATTTCAAGGTCTTTCTTATGCTGGAGAGCATGTTGAACATAGTAAATCAAAAATTCCTATCTACAGCCTTCATGGAAAAACAAGAAGACCTACAGATGAAATGCTAAAAAATATCGATGTTCTTATCTTTGACATTCAGGATATTGGATCCCGCAGCTACACCTACATATCCACTCTTTTCTTTGTTATGGAAGAAGCTGCAAAAAGAGGGATTCGCGTCATTGTCTTAGATCGCCCCAATCCAATGGGAGGTAAAATCGTAGATGGTCCCATGCTTCAAGAAAATTTCAGATCTTTTATTGGGTATATTAATGTCCCTTATTGTCATGGCATGACAATTGGAGAGCTTGCAAAATACTTTAATCAAGAATACCGTATTGGTTGCAGGCTAGAGGTCATTTGTATGCGTGGATGGAAACGCTTTATGACTTTCAAAGATACAGGGCTTTTTTGGGTTCCAACAAGTCCCAACATTCCTGAATCTGACACACCTTTTTTCTATGCCTCTACAGGATTGATTGGAGAACTGGGACTCACCAATATCGGCATCGGCTATACGCTCCCCTTTAAAGTCATTGGAGCCCCTTGGATCAAGGCTCAGGAATTTGCTAAACAACTCAATAGTCAAAATATACCCGGCGTTAAATTTCTTCCCTTTGCTTACCGCCCATTCTATGGCCTATTTAAAGGAAGGGATTGCCAAGGCGTCAGGATTGTCATCACAGATTATGGGCAATATAAACCCTTAACAGTGCAGTATTTGCTTATCGGCATGCTTAAGAGCCTATATCCAAAAGAAGTGGGGAAAAGACTAGCTCTCATCGATTCCAAAGCAAAAGATATGTTCTGTAAAGCGAATGGAAATGAGGAAATTCTTTCCTATATCACTAAGGAAAAATACATCGTCTGGAAAATGATTTCGTTTCAAGAAAATGAAAGGAATGCTTTTGTAGAGAAGAGGGAAAAATACCTTCTTTACTAAGCCTTGCGGGGCAGGTTCTATCGCCAAAGTTTAGAAAGAAAAGAGAAAAGACCGAATTTTTTACGCTTAGACAAGATACTTGCCTTGGATTCTTTATGAGCACTGACTAAGCCGAGAAAAAAAATAGAATTCACTACACGACCTCCTTGGCATTTTTTATAATACAATTCTATTACCTTCTTTTAAAAATTTCAAGAATTTTTGAATAGTTAATTTATAAATATCTTATAATCAGAGATTGTCTAATAGAAAATTTCGTCCGAATTTCAAAAAGAGCACTTCTTACAAGGTGCATAATAGAAAAACCAAGAATTAGATTAAGATATAACTCATTGAAAACAAACAACTTCAATGCTTATTTCTATTTATTTCGAACTTGCCGGATGCTTGGCACACTGGCATTACTTCAATTGTATTGATGTTGACATGAGATTTTTGCGTCGCACAAGTGTAAATGAGCTCTGCGATATCATCAGGGAGGAGCGCCTCCGCGTCTTCATAAACCGATCTTGCCTTTTGCTGGTCCCCGTGGTAGCGGACAAGTGAAAATTCTGTTTCTACTAGACCCGGTTCAATACATGTCACCCGTACATTTGTCCCAAGCAGGTCCGCCTTTAGATTCAAAGAAAACTGGTGTACAAACGCTTTTGTAGCTCCATATACATTTCCTCCAGGATAAGGATAGGTCCCGGCCACGGATCCTATGTTGATGATATATCCTTGGTTCCTCTCCACCATCGAAGGGAGGACAGCCTTTGTGCAATATAAAAGGCCTTTGATATTGACATCGACCACGTGGTCCCAATCTTCTATATTTGCCTTATGCGCAGGATCAAGGCCTAATGCAAGACCAGCATTATTGATGAGGACGTCAATCGGCCCTATTTCCTTTTGGATTTTTTTCACAGCCTCTTCGACATCTTTTCTCTTTGTAACGTCCAAAACAAAGGGCATAATTCGACCTGGAAACTGTTTTTCTAAGGCTTGCAACTTATCTAATCTTCTTGCTCCAGCTACAACCAAATATCCCTCTTTAGCAAAACGTTTGACAGTAGCCTCTCCAATTCCAGAGGAAGCACCTGTCACTAAGATTACTGCAGTTTTAGTAAGAGCCATGTAATGAACCGAATTGTTATTTTCCTATTTTAAAACTGATGGATATTATCTTCCAAGAAATCTTAGCGGTTTATTCGAATGAACATGCTTTTCGATTTCCTCTAAAGAACATCCTTTTGTTTCAGGAACATAGCGGAGTGTAAAAATAAGCCCGAGTACGCAGCTGGTTGCAAAAATCAAAAACACCCATGAAACCCCGATTGTATTTAATAGAATCGGAAAAGCAAAGACAACAAGAGCATTAAATCCCCAGTTGGACGCTGCAGAAAAACTCATACCTGGACCTCTAATCTTTAACGGAAAAATCTCCGACATCAACACAAAGGGAACAGGGTTCAAGCTACATGCATAGGTCGCAATAAAAAGAATAACAGAAATCACAGCTAGCCATTCAAAGAAAGGCCCTTGAAAAGAGGTTGCTACGACAATTAATCCCAAAGAAAGGGAAGTCCCAATAAATCCTATAATGAGAAGAAGCCGTCTACCTAGTTTTTCTACAAGGGCAAGTCCTACAACTGTCATCACGGCGTTAACTGCGCCGAGTCCGACCGTTGCTAAAAGCTGTGCTGAAGTATCAGCAAAATTCATCTGAGAAAAAATAGTGGGGGCATAATAGATGATCGCGTTGATCCCACTGATTTGCTGTAATAAAAAGAGGCCCACACCTAAAACAAGACATGCAAGACCCTTTTTTGAAAATAGCACCTTCCATACCCCCTTATCATTTTGATGTTCAGCCATGCTCTGCATAAGAGCTAGCTCTTCATCTAATTTTTTAGAATGATGCGGATGAGGCCACAGTTTTTTCAAAACAAAATGAGCTTCTTTTTTTCGACCTTTGAAATAAAGCCATCTAGGGCTTTCAGGTAAAAAGAAATTACCAATTAGAAGGAGTAAAGCAGGAAATAGATTAAGTAAAAAAAGCATTCTCCAAGAGAAATCTTCTAAAACAACTGCATTAACTAGGTAGGCTAAAAAAATACCAGTGACCAAGGCAAGTGGATAATAAGTTACAAGTTTACCTCTCATCTCTTTAGGAGCCGTCTCTGCAACATAAAGAGGAGATACTACAGCTGACATACCGATACTGAATCCCAAAAGAAATCGTAAAATACATAATCCATTATAAGAATAAACAAAGAAAAACCCGATTATCCCAATAGAAAACAAGGCAGCAATGATATAAAACATATGCTGTCTTCCTATCATATCTGACAACTTTCCAGCTATACATGAGGCTAAGAGCGCTCCAATTGGAAATATTCCTACTAAGAGTCCCGACTCTAAATGACTTAACTGAAACTCTAGTTTGATTGCCTGCAGGGCACCTGAAATAATCCCCGCATCGAAACCAAAGAGAAATCCTGGAATGGCTGCTAATAAAGCTATGAAAATGTAGAGCATTGTATTACCTAGCTAATGGGTCAATTTTTAAAATTCTATTTTACAAATCGATTTTTACAAGATGACACACTTTGAAGGCAATAGAAACATCTTATGCCAAAGGATTCGATGGGAATAGTTTTTCTATGTTTTCTTCATTTTGATTCATAAATTCAGCAGATTTCTCAAAACTCCAACCCTTCTCTATCATGGCAAGGGCAATTTTGATTGGAGAGGAAGAGGCCTTTCCCTTTTCTTCCCACTCTTTCTTTTTTTCATGACAATGTAAAATGTAGCGGTAGACGGTCTCATATAAAAGCTCTTTTCCGGTGTAAAATTGATAAATCTCTTTTACAAAACGTACAGCTCTATCAATCAGTTTATTATTAGATACATTTACATCGATCATCTGGTTTCCAAAGGTTTTATTCATGAGGATCATGCAGCCATTTGAAATAAGATTGAGCATTTGTTTTAAAAACAGAGTATGAATAAAGCCTGCTCTGTCAGATTGGATCCCTGGGGCTATAATTGCGATATCGCAAAGATCTGCGCACTCTTCCCACTTTAGTAAACTCTCTTTACTTCTACTTGAAATGACAAGAAGGACTACTTTAGCGCCGCACCTTTTACCACTTGTAAGCTCTTTGATAAATTGAGCGGAAGGGTTCTTTTTTAGTAGAGTCTCCTTAGCTACAAAAATCACGCAGTTGCCAGATGAAATAGGACGCTTTGCAAAAGAGGCAAGTCCCTCCTCATACTGGGCCACTGATAAGAGATTTTCCTCCTCTTTTTTACTAATATCCCTTCCAAGAAGCTTTTTCCAAGCGGCTCTATTATCTTTTTCACCAAGTAAAAAAGCTTGGAATTCTGCTTTTTTCTTTCCCAAACTTTCTAGTTCGTCAGGATATCTTGGGGGATTTGTGCAAAACGTAGGAGCACACTCAGAAGTGTCGATCATAATCTCGCGAAGAGAGTCTTCTTCTGCAAGAAATGTCACATATCCTTGATAACCTAGATCTGTTAACTGTCTAAAATTGGCATTTGGATCCGAAAATATCTCATGCCCCGTCTCTACAATCTTTGCAATTTGCGGCAAAAAATGTGTTAATTTATCATTTGCCATTTTGATTAAAGAGAGTAGATCACCTTCTTTAGGAAGATCTTTATCGTGCAGAAGATAATATAATGTAAGCGCCACCATGCCCAAAGCCATCTCAGCAAAACTTGCAGCTTGCAACCTTGTTGATCCGGTAATCGCCTGAGCTCCGAGGTCGATCAGCAGAGGGGTTACTTTGTATTTTTCAATCAAGTTTTTCGTCCTCTCAGGAATGCTAGCGCTGTTATACATGTAAAATACATCGCATCCCATCTTGGCTGCAAATTCTCCGGCTCCAATATTAAAACTTGAGGAGCCACTGGCAGAAAGAAGTACTACTACATCGCTTGGCTGTAATGACAGCTCTTCCAATGCTCTAGATCCCGCCTCAGCGGAATCTTCCACATTTTCTCTAGCTCTTACAAAGGCAGCATCTCCTCCTGCGATCACTCCCAAAATAGATTGCTTAAAGTCTCTCATCTGCGGATGTGAACAAAGAAGCATCCACTTTGCAGCCACATCTATCCCAATACGTCCGCTTGATCCTGACCCAACTAAAAACACTCTTCCTTTCCTTTGCAGACAACTTGCTAGCCTTGTCGCAAGCAAGTCTTTATATTTTTCTTTAAAAACTTCCAGATGGGAGAGAACTTCTTTATCGACCTGAAAAAGGGTAGAAAGGCCAAGCGCTGTATTTTGATGCATAACAAGGCTTACCTCCTTTGTCAGAGGATGGATTTGTTCTGTAGACAAACTGCCAAGAGAAAATTTTTTATAAAAACTTGCAAAATCAGAGTTTTGTGCAAGAAGGCTTTGCGGTCCCTTAAGACTAATGAGATCTTCTCGCAGAGAAATCCATCCGTTTTCTTGGAAAGGCTGAAGCCTTGTCTTTAC
Organism: Chlamydiota bacterium; assembly: GCA_013041585.1. Lineage (GTDB taxonomy): Bacteria > Chlamydiota > Chlamydiia > Chlamydiales > Rhabdochlamydiaceae > JABEVM01. Next base: position 2,244 of record JABEVM010000238.1, on the reverse strand, counting down.
CGTCTCAGTATCCTCTCGCAGCAACATCGCTGCAGCTGAAATGGGAAACCCCGTTGTGAGGGCGAGCGTACGATTTTTTGGCTCTAATAGTATTTGTAAAAGGGGAGAAAACTTCTCTCCCTGGCATGAGGAGATCTCTTCATAAATGGCTTCGTAACTCGCTGCAGAAAATTCGTTTGAAAAGATATTTTCAGCAATTTCCATGTTATCTCCCAAGTAAAGCTGTTTTCTCAAGTCTTGCAAACATCCACTGTAGCGCGCTTGAAACAATTTCATTATCTACAGGGGCGCAATATTTTCCTTCAAAGGCCACACTCTTTCCTATTTTCTCTATCATGACAAAATGAGGAACTTGGGACTTTGACTTTTTATCATACTTCATTGCTTGAACAATCTCTTGAAGAGAGTAGGAATGGTTCCCAAAGATATCTAGTTCATATTCATGAAAGATCCGAATGATTCTCTCTAGAGACTCTTCAGATAAAGATGTGCACCTTGTTGCCATATAGCTCTCTGCAATTATTCCCATGGCAACAGCGAGCCCATGAGGAAGCTGGTTTTGACTTACTGTTTCTAAAGCGTGACCTACAGTATGCCCAAAATTAAGAAGATTTCTGATTCCTTTTTCTTTTTCCTCTTTTTGGACAATGAGGGCTTTTATACATACGCTTTTGTAAATGGCCTCCCCAAGTGTTTCTTTCTCTTTCTGAAGAAGTCTTTTTGTATTTTTTTCGAAAAAGGAAAAATATTCCTCCTCGACAATGAGTCCATGTTTGATCATCTCTACAATCCCCATCTTATACTCTGATAGAGGAAGAGTATGTAGCACGTTTAGGTCCATCAGCACGGCTTTAGGATGATATACGCTTCCAATTAAGTTTTTTCCGAAAGGGGTGTTAACACCGCACTTTCCCCCAATACTTGCATCTACCATAGATAAAAGAGAAGTGGGGATGATAATCCACGGTATGCCTCGAGAATAGGTAGAAGACAAAAATCCAGCTACATCCGATACAACACCTCCACCTAAAGCAATCACGCAAGCGTCATTTCCAAATCCACTTTCTAACATTTGATCTTCAAGGAATTCTTTGGTCTCTCTTGTTTTGTGTTTTTCTCCAGCAGGGAAAGTAAATATTTTTGAAAAAAATCCTAAAGTATGAAGTATCTCTGCGAGTTTTCTAGCGTAGAGAGGCCCTACATCAGAGTCTGTAATAATTGCAAAACAAGAGGAGAGAGGAGATACATATTTTTTCAATGTCTCAGATATTGACAAAAGCCCTTCCTCAATTACTACATCATAAGAAGAAAAAGAAGAGGTAACTTGGATTTGTCTTTTCATAACTTGGCACTTTTTTGCATGAGTATCGCATCTGCAAGCACTAAGGAAAGCATGGCTTCTACAACAGGGGCTGCCCGTATTGCAACAGTTGGATCATGGCGCGCTGTTTCAGAAAGAGAAAATGTAGTTTCCTCACCTGTAGTTGTCACAGTTTTTTGCATTTTTTTAATGCTCGAAGGGGGTTTAAATCCAACTCTTCCCACTAAAGGAAGTCCTGTAGAAATTCCACCTAGAACCCCTCCACTATGATTTGTCTTCATCGTAATCTGATCACCTTCTTTACTAAATTCATCATTGTGCTCAGAACCTTTCATCATACAAGCTGCAAATCCAGAGCCAATTTCAAAAGCTTTCGTAGCAGGAAGGCTCATCATGGCCTTTGCGAGAGTAGCTGATAGCTTGTCATAGATAGGATCTCCAATACCTACTGGAAGATTTGTTGCTACAAATTCTACAACACCTCCAATCGAATCTCCTTCCTCCAAAATCTCTTGAAGATAGGTTATCATTTGTTTTGCTGTCATTTCATCGGGACAAAACAGCGGGCTGGTATACACATCTCTTCGGAGCTGCTCCATGTTGGAGAAAGAAGGAGACGTAGTACTTATTTTCCCGATTTGCTTAAGATAGGCAATGGTCTCAATTCCATAAAATTCTAATAATTTTTTGGCAACTGCGCCAGCTGCCACTCTGCATGCTGTCTCTCTTCCCGAAGACCTTCCCCCACCACGATAATCAAAAATTCCATACTTTTCCAAATAGGTGAAATTTGCATGACCGGGACGAAGCAAGTCCTTTATCGGCTCATATGAGCTTGAATCTACATCTTTATTTGCGATCAGAATCGAAATGGGAGCCCCTGTTGTCTTCCCTTGGAAAACTCCAGATAGAATTTCCGCCTT
>JABEVM010000237.1 GCA_013041585.1 Chlamydiota bacterium | reverse complement strand
ATATTTTTCAAAGAAAAAATTCCTGCGTAGAATAATTTGCCGAAAGACGCTATACTAGCTACAAATTTTTGGCTTACTATGACTCTAAAGGTAGAAGACAGCTCTAAAAGCGCAGGGTGCCGTAAAACCCGCCTTGCCCTTCTGTGGATGAATCTAACAAGCGAACCCCTCATCGCTTTATACACCCTCTTACCCTTTATATTGCGAAAAGATCTAGGCGCCAGCACCCTACAGCTTTCCATCTTTATTACATTAAGGCCCGTTCTTTCCGTATTTTCTTTTTATTGGAGCGCGTATCTCACTAACCGCAAAAACACCCTTCTATCCAATCTCATGGGAGCATGGCTGCTGGCCAGGCTGCCATTTTTACTCCTGCCCTGGGTAAATAATGTATGGTTTTTACTTTTTGCAGCTGGAGTGTATCAACTCTTTAGCAAAGCAGGAACTCCTGCTTTAATTGAAATTCTCAAAGTCAATATTCCTAAAAAGCCAAGAGAGCACATCTTTTCGTTCTACTATGTCTTAAGCTTTGTAGAAAGCGTTGTCTTAGGTCTTACCATCGGGGATATTTTAGATGGAAGCGGATCAAATTGGAGGCTTCTTTTCTTTATCAGCAGTTTGATTGGACTAAGCAGTATTTTTGTGCAGATGAGAATCCCTATACAGAAAAAAGAAGATGCGTCTCATGAAAGGCCAAGCCTAAACAAACTTTTCATCGAACCCTGGAAAAATTGCTTTCGGCTGATCAAATCTCGTCCTGATTTCGCCCACTTTCAGTGGGGTTTTATGATCGGCGGATTCGAGCTTATGCTCATTGCTCCCGCTCTTTCTATTTTCTACGCCGATGTTCTCTCTGTATCCCACGCCAATATTGCTGTAGCTAGATTTATTTTAATGGGAATTGGTGTGGTTTGCTCTTCTGTATTTTGGCGAAAAGGAATTGGAGGAATTTCATTGCCCAAACTCATTTGCTTCGTACTTGTTGGATTTGGGATGTTCCCTCTTGTCCTTCTCTTCGCACAAACAAATGTAGTCTTTTTCTATTTAGCTTTTCTTCTTTATGGAGTGGCTCAGGCAGGAAGTCATCTTATCTGGAACCTTTCAGGTACGCTTTTTGCACCAGAAGAGGACAGCTTTCAATTTTCCAACGTCAACATCTTAATGGTAGGACTTAGAGGAGCCGTAGGCCCCTTGCTTGGAGGCGTTCTCTGTAGCCTTTTTGGTGCAACTACGGTCTTAGCTTTGGGGGTCGGTATTGCCTTCTATGGAGCCTGGTACATGCTCGCTAAAAATCCAGCAAAGCTCCCACAAAAAGCTGTTATAGAAACGTAACCTCTTCCTGTTTGGATCTCAAAGCAACTACCCATTTCCCCTCTACACCATTTCTTCATTTCATAAAGATTTTATAAAATTACAGTAAAGTTTCCTTCTTTATTTCTTCTAGAATGCAACTTACTTACATGTAGTAAATAAAAAATTGGGAGCTCGCCTTTACAATTATTCTACTCTATGACTACAATCCAAAAAAAAGGAGTGGCTTTCTATGGCAGATCGTCCTGTTGAATGCAGTCATTGCAAAAAACCTCAGAAAGTCATCTACAAAGAAATCGTCGATGATACAATTGTTTGTTATGAAATGTGCGCGGACTGTCCTGTTCTAGAGCAAAAACTCCATGGACAAACTATGCAAGAAGAGAAAAAGGCTGGAACTGCTACAGCAGAACCGGGCCTTTATTGCGATAAGTGCCATACAACCCTGAGTTCCATCAAAATGGGAAATTACCTTGGGTGCAGCGAATGCTATGTTGTCTTTGCGGATACAATTGCATCTGAGCTTAAATCTCTCGGAAAAATCGCAGCTCATGGGAAAAGCGCTCCTTTTGCAAAGAAAAGCATACCGACCCATATCGGAAAATCTCCAGAAAAGCCTGCTGACATCACACTCTCTTCAAGGCTCTCTTCACTAAACGAAGCGCTTAATGACGCCCTTAAAAAGGAAAATTACGAACAAGCCGCTTGGCTAAGAGACCAAATCAAAGCACTTACGGATAAACCTGATGAAAGCAAAAGCTGAGATCCCTGCTTTTCTAGTAAAACATACTCCTTGGACGGCTCAAGAAAATCCGATTTGGCTTGCTTCGTCTTTTGTAATTGAGCGAAATTTCGAAAAATATCGCTTTCCTGCAAAAATGGATGAAAAGCAGCTTCTCTCTCTTTTCGAATTAGAAAAAAAAACTCTCTCCTCTCTTTCCCATTTGCAGAATCTTACGATCTTACAAGCAGAAGAATTAGATGCCTTAGATAAGGAATTTCTTTTTGAACATTTTCTTTGTTTGGAGAGTTTTCAAAATTTAGGTAAAGGACAAGGTTTTGCGATAGATGATTCTGGAAAGATATTTTTTATTCTTAATAAAGATAATCACGTAGAAATGCACTACTGTGATTTTGAAGGACTTTGGGAAAAAGGTTTTAGTCTTTTGTCTGATATTGAGTCCGAAATAGGAGAAAAAATGCCTTTTGCTTATTCTCCAAATTTTGGCTACCTAACCGCAAATCCCGCTAATTGTGGTACAGGT
>JABEVM010000236.1 GCA_013041585.1 Chlamydiota bacterium | reverse complement strand
GAGAAGGAGATCGTAAATGCAAAAAGTCTGCTGCAGATTACTCGTAAACAAGCTGATTTAACACAAAGACGTAGAGAAAATGCCCTTGATAATCTCATGGATGTAAAACTTGCTGAAAACGCTGTTTTGAAACAAGAGATCGAACTAGTAGCTTTTGAATATGGAAAACAACTGGAAGCCATCCTCTTAATCCGCGCACTAGGTGGAGGCTATTATGACTAGTCCCACTACAGTAACTGAAGCTCCTAGCTCCCATAAAAAATGGGTTCTTATATCAGTGAGTTTATTTTTTGTTGTTTGCGGACTTGGCTATTTGATTTATTGGTTAGGATGGGGACAATTTTCTGAAAGTACCGACGATGCGTATGTCAATGGGAATATGATTGTACTTACTCCTCAGGAAGAAGGCATTGTCACAACGATTTATGTGGATAACACACAATTTGTGGAAGCGGGTCAACCCATTTTAGAACTGGACAGACATGACTATGAGATTGCACTTGAAAAGGCTGAAGCAGATCTTGCTGATACACTGCGCTTAGTAACTCAGCTGTTTATTAAAGTGGAAGAGCTGCAGGCAAAGATAGAGGTTTCCAGGGCGCATGTATATAGGGCCTCCCTTGATTATGAACATCGCAAGGTCCTAGTAACTGATGGAAGTGTATCCTTAGAAGACTATGAACACAGCGAAACTGCCTTTTTAGCAGCTATTGCCTCACTACGAGAGACGCAGCAAGAATATAAAGGCGCCCAAGCAGAAGTGGAAAATACAACCATTTTTACCCATCCGAAAGTGAACCAAGCCAAGTCGGTTTTACGAAAAGCATTTTTGGGACTCCACAGATGCACCGTGCGGGCCCCTACTAAAGGAATTATTACCCAGCGTAAAGCCCAAGTTGGGCAATGGGTACATGCTGCCGACCCACTTATGGCACTTGTTCCTATGGACCAAATTTGGGTCGATGCCAACTTTAGGGAAGTCAGTTTAAAGAATCTTCGTATCGGCCAACCTGTAGAACTGATTGCCGACATGTACGGATCAAAAGTAAAATTTCATGGTGAGGTCGTGGGCTTAAATCCGGGAACAGGAAGTATTTTCTCGATTTTACCGCCCCAGAACGCGACAGGAAATTGGATTAAGATCATTCAACGTATTCCCGTCAAAATCAACCTCATTCCAAGTGAGATCATAGAAAGCCCCCTCGTACTCGGACTTTCTATGACGGTCTATGTAGACACCCATGACAGAAACGGTCAAAGACTTCCTAAGGCAAGCTCGAGTAAACCCATTTATACGAGTGATGTCTATGCTGATGAACTTTTCGGAGCTGACGAGATCATCGAAAAAATTATCATCAAAAACACTGTAGAATATGACAAAAACTAGTTTATCAAAGTGGACAAGGATCCTTCTTTTCATAAGCTTAGCTCTGTCTACATTCATGATGGTGCTAGACTATTCAATTGCAAACGTGTCTATCCCCTACATTTCTGGAGATCTCGGTGTAAGTAATGAACAAGGGACTTACGTAATTACTTCTTTTGCTGTCGGAAATGCGATCGGCCTTGCCATGACGGGCTGGCTTACTAAAAGAGTAGGAGATGTAAAGCTTCTTACGATTTCTATTCTACTCTTTACCTTCTTTTCTTGGACCTGCGGCCTCTCTTTTAATCTAACCATGCTCATCATAAGTAGGTTCATCCAAGGTCTCGTAGCAGGACCTGTGATTCCCTTAAGTCAAAGTATTTTGATCCAAGAGGGAACACCGGAGAGCAGAGCAAAAGATCTATCCATTTGGTCGACAATTATTGTGACAGGTCCCGTCGTAGGACCCGTTTTAGGCGGATATATTTCCGATTGGTATATTTGGTCATGGATTTTCTATATCAACATCCCAGTTGGGATCTTTTGCGCTATTAGCATTTGGCTTATCATGAAAAATAGAGGATCGGAAAAGCAAAAAGTTCCAACCGATCTGTATGGGATCGTTCTTCTAGTCATTGGTGTCTCTTGCCTGCAAATCTTTCTGGATAAAGGGCAACAATGGGACTGGATCAACTCCAATACAATCCGCATTTTATTTATAGGGACCGTTGTTTCCTTTAGTTTTTTGGTCATCCGAGAATTTTGGTTTAAAACCCCTTTTCTAAATTTAAGGCTTCTTAAAATCCCTACTTTTTCTCTGTCCATTATCGCTTTGGCAATTTCCTATGCCATCTATTTTGGAACTATTGTGCTCGTACCTCTTTGGCTCCAAGAATACATGGGATACAATGCAGAATGGGCAGGGATTGCTGTATGTTCTTTGGGAATTGCGCCCATTTTTCTCTCTACATTTACTCCTAAAATCACAAAGAGGATTGGAAATGTGTCAACCCTTCTCATCGGCTTTGCCATTTTTGGATTTGCCTGCTTTTTTAGCTCATTCTTTGATACTGACGTAGATTTGTTTTACATTTCACTTGGAAGATTTATTTTCGGAATTGGATTTCTCTATTACATTACCCCTCTCATTGGTCTCAGTGTTCGAGATATCCCTGAAAAAGAACTCCCTAATGCTACCGGGTTCTTTCATTTCACAAGGGCTATGGTAGGTGGGATTGGTACATCTGTTTTTGTCACTCTTTGGGAACGTCGCACGATTTTTCATCACGAAAGAATTGGCGCCACACTCACTCCCTTCAATCCCCTTCTCCCTGAAAAACAGGATGCCACTTCCTTAGCCCTTCTAAATAACTCTGTAGATCAGCAAGCTGCCATGCTAGCTCTCAATGATGCCTTCTATTTAATGGGCTGGCTGTTTGTAGGACTGATTCTCATTCTTGTATTTTGGAAATGGAAGAATAGAAAAGTAGATGTATCTTCTCATAAGCATCATGCCATTATTTCATCGGAATAAGTAATCCTGCACAGCTCGTAAAGTAAAATTTTACTAAGAAAATTGTCTTGGCTGCCTTTAAAAGAAAATCTAAATGCTTCGCTCAAGAAATTTGTTGCTCTGTTTTTTTATTACAATTAGTAGTAACATCTCTCTGCTATTTAGTTTTTAATTAAAAAACATGGAGTTTACTTATGGCGCAACCAACTGGATGGAACATCCAAACAATTTATGAAGACAGAAGACGTGATGGTACAGTTGAAGTACAAGGCTGGGACCTAAAAGACATATGGAATCAAGCAGAGCCTTTACCACCCGCTGAAGCAAAACAATTCCTTATTAAGAATGGCTTAGCACCTGCGTTAGCGGCGGCCCTTATCACACTAAAAACTAATTACCTTGGTATCGGTATTGACAGCCAATACAATGCGCGCTTCTCTGATCCGATTGATCCAGAGCAGAAGTACTCAATTACAAATAAAGAAGAAGATACGATTATCCAAGCTGCAGGTAGAGTATTTAACGCGACCTTTAAAAGAAGTGAAAATAGATCTGATTACGGACTAATTGGCGTTAGAATTTACCGTGTTGGTAATGAAAGCACGCTCCCTGGCCGTGAAATGTATCTCGCATCAAGTATTTAATCCATTCCGCGCAGCAAGATTATTCCTTGCTGCGCTTTATAATGATTAATTCCATCTCAAGGAATTACTTGAGTTGAAGTATTTTCTATCATTTACTAAACATCTTAGATTCTATTACAAACTAATTAAGGAAGAAATTATGGCAGCAGGCGTACGAACAACAGGTGCAGAAAATCCGTATTATTCTGCAAAAAATAAATGTTTAGATTTATCTAACAAAACAATGTCAAAAGAAGAAGTCGCACCTGTCATGGCTTTTCTTCTAGAAAATCCACCAGAAATTAGAACACTGGACATATCTAGGTTCTCACTAACAGGTCCAGAAGAGCAAAGCAATGCAACGGTCACCATGCTCGTTGTAGTTTGTTTTCGTCAAAACCCGTATAATTTTCCTATGACGCTAAAGGCTCTTCAATGTAGACATGTTTTAGCTATGGGTAGAGATGGCTTGGGTCTAAGACCTGGATTTCAAGAACTTCTCCTCGTTGCAATGCTAACATATAATAAGCCATCACCAAGAATGATACTTTCAGGTGACGTGGTGATTCAGCTTGAAATTGAGAATAAAGTATAAAGTTTCATTTCTACAAAACGACTGAATTTTTAAGGCCTAGTTTTTTCATTTTTTATAAGTAAAAATGGTGAAAACTGGGCTTTTTTATTTTAGAAAGGGAAGAAACCCTTGATACGTGGATTATATGCACTGAGTTATAGAGGAAACACGTAGCAGGCATTTTCCTGCTACGTGTTTTGTATTCTTTATGCCAATGTAATTTCTTTACAGAGGTATACGTCTTGAATTGCATGTAAGAGCTCAACGCCTTCTTTCATTGGTCTTTGGAATGCTTTTCTTCCAGAGATAAGCCCCATGCCACCAGCGCGTTTGTTGATTACAGCAGTTTCTACTGCAACACCTAGGTCGTTCTCACCAGATGGTCCGCCGGAGTTGATAAGTCCTGCTCTTCCCATGTAGCAATTTGCCACTTGGTAGCGAGTTAGATCAATTGGGTGATCGCTGCAAAGTTTAGTATACATCGCTTCCGTTTGCTTACCGAACTTTAGGGCTTTGAATCCACCGTTGTTAGTCGGAAGTTTTTGCTTAATGATGTCAGCTTGGATTGTAACCCCTAAGTGGTTAGCCTGTCCTGTAAGGTCAGCCGCTTCATGATAGTCTTTGTCAGCTGTTTTAAATGCGTTGTTTCTTGTATAGCACCAAAGAACAGTTGCCATGCCAAGTTCATGTGCTAGCGCAAAAGCCTGGCTTACTTCAACGATTTGGCGTCTTGTTTCAGGAGAGCCGAAGTAGATAGTAGCGCCTACAGCAACACATCCCATATCATAGGCTTGTTCAACCGATGCAAAAAAGACCTGATCATACGTATTTGGATAAGAGATCAGTTCGTTATGATTTAGTTTGAGCATGAAAGGGATTTTATGTGCGTATTTTCTAGCTACAGATCCAAGGACTCCAGATGTCGTAGCAACCGCGTTACAACCGCCATCAATAGCTAGTTTTACAATGTTTTCTGGATCGAAATAGGCAGGGTTTGCTGCAAAAGAAGCGCCGGCAGTATGTTCAATCCCCTGATCTACAGGAAGAATAGAGAGGTAACCGGTATTAGCCAAACGTCCATGTCCAAACATAGCTTCTAAGCTACGCAATACTCGAATATTTCTATCTGAAGGAGCAAAAATTCTATCGACCCAATCACCGCTTGGGATATGCAGTTGTTCTTTTGGGATCGTTTTAGAAACGTGGTTTAAAAGGGAATCTGCTTTAGATCCAAGCAACTTTTGTATTTGGGCCAGAGTTAGCATAGAAAAATCCTCCAATTTTGTAGTAATTTATCGCGGCTAGGATACCTGAACACCGGAATATTTTTAAAGGATTACTTAGACCCCTAACTCCCCATTATCTATTGGCTTAAGTCAAAATAGAGCTTTTCTTGCTGTGGGTAGGTGAATATAGGTTCTCTAGAAGATAACAATCCCTAACTGGGAGAGTACAGCTTGACACTTCATAACAAACTTATATCCAAATGCTTGCATATTTTAAATTCGCAATAATTTCATAATTAACGAGTTATAAAATCATTTTTTAAAGACAACTTGAGTTGTAAACCACCAAGTCTTAACCTATTCACTGTCAAAATTATAAGGCTATTTTT
>JABEVM010000235.1 GCA_013041585.1 Chlamydiota bacterium | reverse complement strand
TATAACAAGAATTGATGAAATTAACACTATGTATTCCCCAGACGTCCTTTTTGGGCCAGAATTTGACACCGAGGAATATGGGCTAGCGTTTAGTGAGATGATCGAGACCGTACAACGTTTTGAAAGAGAGCGAACTTTAACATTCGGTGATCTGGATAAGATGGCATTTATTGGAACAGTCACTGGTGCAGGGAGAATAGCAAAAGGTACCATTATCGCTGCTATCTTTACAATTGCTTTACTTGGACATTTATTTATCTGTCTAGAAACAAATTCTACTTTAACAAAGAGAATTTGGACAGAGCTACAAGACGTTAAAAAAGGGTTTATTGCGCTATTTCCTCTTGTGGGTGGAAGAGTCTTGGTATGGATTGAAAGAATGGAAGAAGAACAAATGCTAAAAGATTGGCTTGGGCTTGATTTAGATGAACTCGATTGGGAGGACGATATATCATTTGTTGATGAGGGTATTCAAATGGATGATGACCTAGAAGATTCTGAGAACGATGATGAGATGGTTAATTTTGATCTACTACAACAGCGTTTTCAAGCTCTTTCACAAGGAAACTCTTTTGTTTGTGAAAGCCGTCCTTCCGTTGAATACTCAGTTTTGGAAGATGAAGATTATGGTGATCTGTTTCAGAGAATGAGAGCTCTTTCAGATAAAAATTAAAGTTTTTATCATGAGCTTTGGGGTATATCCAAGGATGTAGAGAAGAGTAACTCAATTAGAGTTTGTAGAATATAAGAAAAAGCCTCGGATTTCCGAGGCTTTTTCTTTTATACATTATTTTGAAAAGATCTTTGAAGTTGGGAAGAAAAACGCGATTTCGACTTTCGCATTTTCTAAACTATCTGAACCATGAACTGCGTTCTTATCGATAGAAACCGCAAAATCTTTACGGATTGTTCCAGGAGCTGCATCTTTAGGATTTGTAGCGCCCATAATGTCGCGGTTTTTCTTAACAGCATTTTCACCTTCTAAAACGCTTATAAGAACAGGTCCGGAAATCATAAAATTGACTAGATCGCGGAAAAAAGGTCTTTCTTTGTGAATTGCATAAAACTCTTCTGCTTGTCTTTGTGAAAGATGAACCATTTTTGCGGCTGCAATATGAAGACCTGCTTTTTCAAAACGGTCTAAAATAGCTCCAACGTGGTTATTTTCAACGGCATCAGGTTTAATGATCGATAAAGTTTTTTCTTTAGACATTGGGTATTTCTCCTTTCTAACTAGTTTTTTTTCGTAGGACATTGTAAACTTGGGAGATGATTTTTACCAATGTTTCTTTAAGGAAAGCTACTAATGAATTATGGGAACTACCCAGATCTTAGCTCTGTAAAAAAAATTCTTGTCATCAAAATGCGCCATCATGGGGATGTACTCCTTACATCTCCGCTTTTTTCCGTACTGCAATCTCATTTGCCAAACGCTAGGATTGATGCCTATGTATATGCAGATACAGTGCCTATGCTAGATGGCCATCCTGCAATTGTTAAGTTTTTTGGATACGACCGCAAATGGAAAAAACTCTCTTTTTTTGGAAAGTTTGCTAAAGAATTTTCTCTGCTTAAAGAAATCCGTAAAGAAGGCTACGATCTCGTGATCAATTTAACAGAAGGGGACAGGGGCGCCATAGCAGCCCTGTATTCGGGAAGTCCTTTGCGTGTTGGTTTTGATCCAGGTACTGGTGGTTTTATAGGTAAACGAAAAACTTTTACTCACTTAGCTAAAAATTTTTCAGGCTCTAGACATACAGTAGAGAGAAATTTAGATGTTCTTCGCAAGATTGGAATTTTCCCTTCAGAAGAAGAGCGTGATTTATTTTTAGATATTCCATCTGCTGTAATGCAGAAGATGAAAGAAGATCTGCAAAAACAGGGGATAACAGGTCCTTATGTCCTCATTCATCCAACCTCACGTTGGAGATTTAAATGCCTTCCAATGGAAAAAATTTCTAAGCTTATTGAAATGCTTCATAAAAAAGGTGTGAAAGTTGTTCTCACATCCGGGCCGGATGCAGTTGAAAAAGCGATGATCGAAGAGATTTTAAAACCGATTTCTCATATTTCAGTAGGCAATTTCAGTGGTAAGACAACTCTTAAAGAGCTTGCAGCTCTTGTCAAATTAGCTAAGATGCTGGTTTGTGTTGACTCCGTTCCCCTTCATATCGCATCTGCTGTAAAAACACCTGTGGTCACAGTGTTTGGTCCTACATCGGATCTGAACTGGGGTCCTTGGATGCATAAGGCGTCAAGAGTTGTGAAGAAAAATTTGCCGTGTCAGCCGTGTAATCTAGATGGGTGCGCTGGAAGTAAAAAAAGCGACTGCCTTCTTACTTTGCCAGTCGAGCAAATTTATAAAGCTTGTGAAGAGCTTGGACTATAGCTTGAAATCTTCTCCAAAATAAGAAGATCTAGCTTCTTTATTTTGCAGTAATTCTTGAACACTTCCGGAAATCATGACTTTCCCTTCTCGGATCAAATAACTACGATCTACAATGCTAAAGATTTCTCTGGCATTATGGTCTGTGATCAAAACGCTAATCCCTTTTGTTTTTAAATGACGAATGAGATGCTGCACATCGTCAATGGCTAAAGGATCGATATTGGCAAAAGGTTCATCGAGAAGAAGAAGAGAGGGCTGTGTCACAAGAGCTCTCGTAATTTCTAAACGTCTTCTTTCGCCGCCAGATAAAGCGCCAGCTAGTTTTTTTGCTAATTTTTCAAGGTGAAGCTCTTGGAGCAATTGCGCAAGCCTTGCCTTCTCTTCGGCTTTAGGAAGCTGGAGTGTTTCTAAGATACATAAAATGTTTTGCTCGACTGTGAGATTGCGAAAAATCGAAGGCTCTTGAGCTAGATATCCCATGCCCATTCGAGCTCTTTGGTGGATGGGAAAATCTGTAACATCGACCCCTTTGAAAAAAACGCAGCCTTCATCGGGCTTGATGAGACCAATTGTCATGTAGAAGGCTGTAGTTTTTCCAGCACCATTTGGACCGAGAAGCCCTACGATTTCCCCTTTTTTTACAAAAAAGCTAAGGCCGTTGACTACGGATTTGTCCCCATAGTTTTTTCGTAAATCTTTCGTTTCTAAAATAATCTCTTTGGACATGTATGTGTTAGAGCTCAATGTTAGGAAAAATTTTCTCTAAAAGAGATTGCTCTTCTTGAGAAAAAGTAAATTTTACATTACCCACCCCTTTAATCGCCTCCTTTTTTTCTCCAGGTTCTTGGGTGATATGGATTTCATTGGCGCTGATCTGGATGGTCTCATTTTGATCCCATAAAAGAACTTTTTTACCAGGATTGGCCGAGAGGATAAAGGTCCTTGTACCCGGAGAGTATGTGACTCTATCTGCAAGAGCGCATCGATCGGGTTTTTGTGAATTGTGGGAAATGAGCCTAACATTATTTTTTAATGTGACGGAAATGGGTTGAACTGTGTTGTCTGTAGTAGTAGAAAACTCCATAGAGGCTTTGTCGGCATACATAGAGAGTTCATCTTCTTCATAATAGAGCTGCTCGTTTTGGAGGACTTTTCCTTGCTTTTCAGGGCTTTCTGCAATTGCATTGCCGTGGGCTCTGTCTATTCTTAGTATGCCATAGGAGATGAGCCTATGAGCGCTCGCTCTGCTTTGCTCTTGATATTCAAGTACACTATACCCTTTCGTTTGGAGCATTTGAATGTTGTTAATATCTTTTCCAAAAAAGGAAACTTCTTCTTTAGCTTGAATATTCCCAAGAGAGGGGTCATGGATCTCTACATTCTTTTTCAAGAAAAGAAGGTGCGAGAGCTGGTTCCAAATGAGATCATCAGAGCGAAAAGAAACTTCCTGCAATTTTGGATTCTGTCCAAAAGATAAAAATAGCTTGCCTTTAGGATGAACAAGGGAAATTTCTTGGGTAAGGAAATTAAAATGGAAGCTTTGTGCATCGACTTTTCCATTTTTATGTTCTAAATAACAGCGATCATTTGGCTCCTCTGGAAAAGCTGAAACGGTGCCGTGAGACTTCTTCATGCCTGATTTTGTCAAAGAGGTGTAGACAGCTCTATCAGCTTTAAGAGAAAAGAGAGTTCCGTATTTTAAGAGCACATTTTTATTTGAGGTGATGCTATCTATTTTGTACTCGGTTTTTTCAGATGAGTCTTCCTGTTTGTTTAGAGCCAGATCGACAGTTTTTCCCTGCATGTAAAAGGGAACTGTATCGCCTTTACTTTGGATAATATTATCCATGTAGATCACTTGGCCTGTATCTGCGGAAGATAAAAGCCCTTTTAAAGAAATAAAATCTAAATGAGCTTGATTACAAGTAAGTGTAGCATCGCTAGGCAGAGTCACTAGCACATCTTTTTCTAAATCAATTAAAGAGAAAGGGAAATCTTTTGATGATTCCTGTCTTTGCAAAGACGCCTTTTCCGCGCAAAGTTTTCCAATGCTATGCTCTAAAATGACATGACCCTGAAGGAGTAAGTTATTCCCATCAAAAGATGCCTTTGTAGAAGATACAAACTGCGATTCGTCAGGAATCTCTGCAAAAAGGGAGAGAGATATAAGAGAAAAAGCAAGAAGAGTAAGTCTCATAATAGCACCTCGGAGTTAGTCTTTTACTTCATCCTATGCGATTTTTTAATTTCTCAGTGCAATTTTTATTTTTTTCGCGTAGGTAAGGTGGGTTTTTCTACCTCTCTTAAAGAGGCTTTAAAATTTTCAGCTTGGAATTTGGGTACTTTATCCGCCATAGAAAAGGAAACATCTTGCGCGATTCCTTTTAAGAAAGGAGAAGTAGATTGCAAAGAAAGAGGAAGATCTTTTCCTGGCAGACGGTATAGTGAAAGTTTTACAGATTGTGCAAGCAGTTTTTGTGTGGAGTAGCGATATGTTCCTTCATCTGCAGAGAAAAAACGGATCTCCTGAAATGGCTCTCCTCCGGCTAAATAAATCTTTTCTTGCATCCAGCAATCGAAGTTATGCAAAATTTCTAAAGCATCAATTTTCTTTTCCTTATGTAAAAGAGTAAGTACTGAGGATTCGCTTTCAAGACGGTGATGTACTCGAGTTTTATTATCTTGGGAGTACCATAGATCTTTTGCAACTCCTTGCCTGGTTTGATAGACAGGGGACTTGCTTTGCGTGCTAGTCTTTTTATCTTCAGCAAGCGCCCTGTATACTTTTACATCGGCTGAGTCAGGAATGCAAAATCGTACAAACCATAGTGCAAAGGTTATGGAAAGGGTAAGCAAACTGAAAAAAACGAGCTTTTTAGACATAGTTATCTTTTTTTATGTACTACGTTGTAAATTTCAACCAGCTCCTGCATTAGCTCTGGAAGTTGTTTGAAAGGATATACGCTATCTTTATCACTTTTTGCTTCTGCGGGGTTTGGATGTGATTCAATAAAAAGACAATTGCATCCAGATGCGATAGCAGCCTTTGAAAGTGTTGGGATAAACTCTCTTTGTCCTCCAGAAGCAGATCCTAAGCCGCCCGGAAGTTGTACGGAGTGGGAGGCATCAAAACACACAGGATAACCAAGCTTTTGCATGATGGGAATCCCGCGCATGTCGCTGACTAGGTTATTATAACCGAAAGTCGTTCCCCGATCTGTTAAGATGATGTTATGGTTTCCTGCAGAGATAATTTTTTGTACAACATTATCCATGTCCCAAGGAGCCATGAACTGCCCTTTTTTCACATTGATTACTTTGCCTGTTGCAGCAGCGGCTACAATCAGGTCAGTTTGTCTACATAAAAAGGCTGGGATTTGTAAAACATCACAGACTTCGGCCGCAGCTCTAGCTTCTTCGGGAGAGTGTACATCGGTCAGAACAGGGACATCGCATTCTTTTTTTACTTTTTCTAAAATGCGGAGACCTTCTTGCATCCCAGGTCCTCGAAAAGAATTATAAGAAGAGCGGTTTGCTTTGTCATAGCTTGATTTATAGATGAAAGAAACCGGAAAAGCGGAAAATATTTTTTTAAGCTCCATGCCCGTTTGTAGCGCATGAGATTCGCTTTCGATCACACAAGGTCCCGACATCACAGCTAAGGGACATCCTTCTCCAATCAAAAAATTTTTTACTGATACAGTCCGTTTTTCTTTCATGGTCTTTCCTAACGTATTTTTTCCAAAATCATACCACAGCGCAGGGTTTGTTGTGTATGGTTTCATAAGGGTTTACTAAATCTTTCATGGTATAGAGGCCGCAGGGTTTTTTATGGAGAAAAAAGGCCGCTTCTAAAGCGCCAAGTGCAAAGACATCCCTTGAAAAAGCTTTATGGGTAATTTCCAAAACTTCTTCGGAGTTCCGAAAAGTCAAGGCATGCTGCGCAAGGATTGTTTCACTTCTATGCGACTCTATGGAATCTGGGCTCTGTCCAAAAGCTTTAGCCAGTTGCAAAGATGTGCCGCTCGGACGATCTTTTTTATGGATATGATGGGTTTCAATCAGCTCCATTTTATAATGTTCTTGCAGGAACTTGCTAAATAAAAAACCTATTTCATTACATATGGCAATAGCGGGGCTAAAATTAGGGGTAAAAAAAATAGGGATGCGCTCCGCACTTTTTTCTAAACTTTTTTCTATATCATAAGGGTGGCCTGTCACCCCAATCACCAAAGGCTTTTTGTACTGGATCGCAAGCTGGATATGATTTTCCGTGGCCTCAAAGCTAGAAACATCGATGAGTATATCACTTTTTTGAATAATGATTTCTGGATCCTCTTCGATACAAATTTCAAGAGGAGATTTGTCTTCAAAAAGCTCACCTATATCTTTTCCCTTCCAAATAGAATCAGGGCTTCCGCAGCCTGAAATGGATCGGAAAGAAGAGTTTTTCTTAGCATGGAAGGCTGTCATTCTGCCTAGCTTTCCTGTGATTCCTAAAATACCTAAAGAGATAGACATCTTGATACCCTTTGCTTGCGTGTTATAACAAAGATTTTATGAAGTGTGCTTTTTGAAAGCAATATTGAAATAGAAAGCGTTGAAAATGATTTTATTTATTCTTTTTAATTTTAGTTATTGTTATAATATAAGAAATTTAATATTAATTTTGATTTTATTTATGAATGCAGATATTAGAACAAGTTTTTCTTTTGACGATCACTGGGAGCCATTATACTCAGCTTTGAGACTAGAAATGGCTGAGGAAGAACAAAAAGTAAAGGACCTCACTAGCGCAATAAAAAAGGTGGAGAGCAACTTTCCTCTATATCACAGATCAAAAGCCTACTGTGGGTTACTCTCATTGGGCTTTGAGTTCGCTGATTTGATTTCTTCTCCTGAATCGAAGGATCTGATTTTCCAAAATAATCTTTTCGAGAGAGTTCGAAAAATTGTTCAGAATTTTTATCTAGTTAGAAGGGAATGCGAGGAGGAGGAATATAATCCATTCTCTTGGCTTAGCTTTCCTCTTGTATTTCGTGGAAGAGAAGAAACTCCTTCTTCTGACCCAATTCGGATTGCCAATTTGCATACAACTGTGAGAAAAATAGGAGAAGCAGAAAGAAAAAGTTTCTGGCGCGGAATGTATAGCTGCTCTTGTCCAAAAACTTCTCCTGAGCTCATCGATGAGTTCTCAGCATGTATTAATTATGATCTATATCCTATACAAGATGATGAATCCGTGATGATGGTAGAGTTTGGCAGCGGGGGCTGTTTACCAACAATTGCCATCGTAAGCCAGCTACTACGATTTAAAAATTTTGTACTCATCCTCATTGATTTGGACTATACTGATACTATTTACTCAACCTATCAGCTAAAGAAAGGGAAGGTATGCACAGAAAGAGTTGTAGATATGGATCTTTTAAACGATTCTGAACGCGCAGCATGGAATTTTTTAGAGCAATATGCAAATTTAGTCAAAGACGGTCACACTATCACGGTTTCCATTTGTCCAAGTACAGAGGTTTTTCTGCATGATTATTATCTTTTTCCCATTGAAAAGGTAGTAAAACAGTTTCTTGTGACGGTCGACCCTTACAGCAGTTATTCTTTCGCACACTGTTTTAATCGAATCGCATCTCGCATGGTGGAGAGCCAGATTCCCGCTAGTTTTTACCGTCTAAATGCGACAATGCAGATCAATGAGATCGACGCAGATAGGTTTCGCCTTTCAGAGAGACAGGCAACCCAATCCTATAGGCTTTTATCGATGGTATGAAGAAATTCATAAATTAAGCCTTGAAAATAGTAAAGAGAGTCGTTACAATTTTCCCCTATGGACTGATAGCTCAGTGGATAGAGCACCCGCCTTCTAAGCGGGTGGTCGCAGGTTCGAGTCCTGCTCAGTCCATTTTTTTCTTATAACTAATTAATTGCAAATTTTAAGCTGCTAATTTTAGATAATTTTCTTGATGTAAGATTTTATCTCCAGAATTATATATACAATTCAAAGACAGTCTGATTGACATGCATATGATCCCTAGGTTCGAGTCCTACCTCGTCCGCCATTTCTTTAAGTATTTCAAAATCAATATATTAAGTTGAATTTCTCTTTAGCCTTAGATGGATCGATATTTTTTCATAAATTTTTAGTTGACATGCATGTAACCAAATAGGTTACAATAGTGATATTGACGAAATGAGATAAGCGTGGTTATCAAGACATTCAAGCACAAAGGGCTGAGGAAGTTTTTTGAAACTGGTAGTAAATCTGGTTTTCAAGCTGCTTTAGCAAAGAAAGTTGAGCTTATTATAGATCGTCTTGATGCCGCTGTAGAACCGAAAGATATGAATTTTCCTGGGTCAGATTTTCATCCGTTAAGAGGAGATCTCAAAGGATTTTATTCTGTTCATGTCAATGGAAACTGGACCATCATTTTTCGTTTGGAGAATGGTGATGCTTATGATGTAGATTTAATAGATTATCATTAAAGAGGTAGTCATGAAGGAAAAAAAGAGAAAGCCGACTCATCCAGGAAAGATTTTGGATGAGCATTATATTAAGCCCCTAAATTTAAACTTGCAAAAACTTGCAGATCATTTGGGTATTGCTCGCAATACTCTTTTTAAAATTAGAGCTGGTAAAGCAGATATCACACCTTCTTTAGCTCTTGCATTAAGTGAAGCATTTGATACTACGCCTCAATTTTGGATGAATCTCCAGCAGAAGCATGATTTGTGGTTGGAAGAAAATAATAAAGCTCATGCGCATGTAAAGCCTATTTTAAAAAATGGCAGGCTATTGCCGATTTCACATATTGCAGGATTAATCAGAACTGTTGCTGCCTAGAATTGATTATCTTTGAGGAAAAGAAAGAATCGTTTTCATATTTCAGAAAGAAACAAGAAAATAATGGATAAAAAATTCCTGAATTATAGCGATATTCTTCGTGCAGAGGAGTTAACCTCTGCGAAAGCAAGAAAGGAAATTGGAAATTGGTTTGTAAGATTTGATCGATTGAACAATCCTGGGTTCAAGAAACTAATGCACCATAATTAAGATTATGGGATTCTATAGGCATGAATTACACAAGACTTACGATTGAAGAAAGAGAGAAGATCCATG
>JABEVM010000030.1 GCA_013041585.1 Chlamydiota bacterium | reverse complement strand
CCAAGAAAATCGTAAAGCTGGTAATGAACTCCTTGTGAAAATAGGTAAGAGTCAAAGTCGCTAAATGTGGGTAGAAAAGCGTAAGGATCGTGATCTAAAAGACCATTTTGATGATAGACTTTGTAATCTTTGAAGGTGATTTCTGCAGGGACTTTAAGTTCGAAGAGCCCTTGCGAATCTACCAGCTCCATCTCGCAAACTTTTCCAAGTAGCTCGATATGAAGCAAGTCAGCTCCAGGCCTCCAAATGCGGATGACCTTTTCCTCTCCTTCGTCATGTAGACCCAGATAATGATGCGGATTATATATAGTTTGAACTAAACCCATGTGGCTTCGTTTCTGTTCCATTTGCTCCATACCCATTCCTTACAATAGAAAAGATCCTACTTCAAAAAATAGCTAGTAAAATCATTTAGAAAAAGCTTATTTTTGAAAGTGGTCGAAATACAAAATCTTTTTCTCTTCTAGAGCAATGGACGAGCCTTTTTGGAAAATTTGGCCGCGATCTTTAAGCGATGCGCGGATACGGAAGGAATCGATAGCAGAAGGAGTATGCAAGAAAACCTTTCTTGTCCTTCCCGGAATCCAGATCACCCTTCGAAGCAGCTTTTTAGACCATTCAAAATGGATGACATCTCCGTCTGAAGTGCGGACATGTGTCATCCTACCAGCTGGAAATTCTGGAGGAAGGCAAGGGACAAAGGAAAATACATCTTCCTCTTCTTTAAAAAATAGACTTCGAAGAAGTGGATAAGACTTTTGAAGAAGAAGCAAAGAAGAGAAGGAAGCTTTCTCAAGAGATTTAGGAAGGATCCCTAAAAAATTCACTTCATTGCATCTAGGAGCTAGAACCCCTTCAAAGGCTCCATCAAAAAACTGCAAGAGTCCATCACAAATGCGAAGTTTTTCCCCTTTTGCAACAAGATCCTCGCACTGCCTCAGAAAAAATCCGGTACCGCTGTATGAATCACTTCCTTTCTGCAAAGGCACTGTTTGAGAAAGTGAAAACCAAATCGGAAGAATTTCGCAAAGTTGCTTTCTTTGCGAGATCTGTTCCCAATTTTGCTTTTTATGAACTCCAAGAGAGATTTGTTCCGCAAGATAACTTGGCTTCTTTTCAAAAGAAGGCAGCTCAAGTAAACGGCTGTCCTTTGAAAAAAGGGTAAATTTTTCGTTTCCTATATGGAAAGTAAGACCTCTTGGAAAAACTTTTTCACAAAACAGCTCTATCCCTTTTTCTCCCGCTGCAATTGTGTAGCGTACAAAGCCTTCTTTAGTATGAGAAAAAACAGAAATCTCGCCCTTCTCTAAATTCTGCTCTACTGTAAAATCCTTGTGGGGCCCTTGCAGATCGACATCGACTGTAAAGGAGGCATTTTCAGAGACACTCAAGTCCGTGAAAAAAAGCTTCGTTGGAAAAACCTGAACTTGCAAAGAGCTCCCTGGAACCAGAAAAAAATTTCCAGGTTTATGTGAAAAGGGAGAAAGCCTTTGAGAGATTTCAATTAGCATTTTTTTCTATCCTTGTTGCGAGTAAGCCCTCTGGAGAGTTCTCTATAATTTTTACTACAACGAGCTCATTAGAAGAGAGCTCTCCCTCTGTTTTTACAAGTATGGGAAGAAAGTTCGTCGTATGTCCGGCAATGTAGCCAGGTGTATGAGAATCTTGTTTTTCAAGGAGCACTTCCATCTCCCTTCCTATATATTCTCCTCTGAGAGAAAAAGCGATCTCTTCAGAAAGACGAAGAACAACTTGTTTTCTCTTTTGGATCACATCTTGCGGTACTTTATTTTTATACGTTGCAGCTTTTGTCCTTGGCCTTTCGCTATAAGGGAACATGTGCACCTTCGCGAATTTCACTTCGCGCATCACTTCGAGAGTTTCTTCAAAGTCTTGTTCGCTCTCCCCCGGAAAGCCTACAATCACATCAGTTGTAAACGTAAAATCAGGGGATCTACCACGTAGGTAATTTACAGTCTCTAGGAAAATCTGCTTGGTATATTTGCGGTTCATCCGCTTTAAAATCGCATTTGATCCCGACTGCAAAACAATATGCATCGAAGGACAGGTGTTTTTACCAAGTAAGATCGCGTCAGCTAGGTCAACTGTGACCTCATCCGGATCGATTGAAGATACGCGAAGTCTTTTAAGTCCTTCGACTTTGTCAACTGCTCTAACAAGCTCTGCTAAACAAATAGGTTTTGTATCAGGCTGCGGATCTCCATCGAAGTCACCGATGTTAATCCCTGTCAAGACCACTTCTTTAAATCCGTTTTGTACGAGGTTTTCCACTTCTTTCAAAATG
The DNA here is from genome assembly GCA_013041585.1 of Chlamydiota bacterium. GTDB lineage: Bacteria > Chlamydiota > Chlamydiia > Chlamydiales > Rhabdochlamydiaceae > JABEVM01. The sequence continues at coordinate 3,680 of JABEVM010000030.1, read as the reverse complement.
GAGGCTAGATCTCTTGATCTGGATCTGCCTCGAACGTATGGGATGATGCAGTAGGTACAAAACGAGTTGCAACCATCTTGCACTTTTACAAAAGCTCTTGTATGCGCTGCAAACTGCTGTATGGAAAATTCAGGTAGATCTTCTTCCGGGAAAACCACTTTTAATAAGTTTTCCTTTTCCTGGTTGGGGACGACATGGGAGACGCCCTCAATTTTCGCGATCTCTTCAGGAAGACGCTCGGCTAAACACCCAGTTACAATAATTTTCGCTTTCGGATGATGTTTTGCGAGTTGTCTGATCTGGTATCTGCTCGAGCTGTCAGCAGACTCTGTGACCGTACACGTATTGACAACACAAATATCCGCCTCTTCCCCTTCTTTCGCCTGTGTATATCCCATAGCAAGAAGTTGATCGGTATAGGCTTGCGACTCGTACTGGTTTGTCCGGCACCCTAAAGTGACTACTGTAAATTTTTTTTGCTCTTTCACAAAGATCTCTTGAAAAAAGAAGAAATTATGCCAGGAAATCCTCTGCTATGCAAGGAAGAATCCCTAGAGAGATTTAAAAAAAATTCTATATCGCAAAGCACTCCTTTCAAATCGTAACCTCTTTAGAATAAAGCTACGACTACACAAGCCTCTCTCGATACTGGATAAACCGTTCCTACTTAGTACATAGGCAGCCCACGCTTAATTATCCACTTACTCGTACATAATAGTTTTAGACGGTGATTTTTATGACATCCAAAAAGTACATTTATTTTTTCTATGACGAGCGCGTTTTACAGCTTTTGTCAAAGAAATAGCTAAATGTGTAAGAAGGGAAAACATCGTAATTCCATTATATTTATGGTAAATATCCTTAAAAGCGAACGTTATAGCTCATATAGAGAAAGTGAGTGTGGTACTGACTATTGTACTCAAAATCATAGCCTACATCTATTCCATGACGATCAAAGAGAGTAACAAATAGATCTAGTCCTGCAAGTGCGATGTTTCTTCCAGATTTAGGTATTTTTAGAGAAAATCCTGCATCTTGAAACTCTGCTGGGGTAAACTGAACTTTTCTTGCCTTATCTAAAAATTCTCGCTCCCAGCCAAAATGGGCCTCAGGAGAAATCGTCACATTTTTCATCTCCCAAGTATACTGAGCTCTAAAACCTAAATTGCTGCGAAGGGATTTACTATTTTGCTTAGCTATATGCTGAGTGAAAAATTTTGTCCCTTTCTCACTATAATCATCGATATGAAGATACATATACTCGATGGAAGCTTCTGGGATGATCTGCAACCCTTGCGGGAATGCTAAAAACCCACTTTTCCTAAATGCATATTCTATTCCTAAAAGAGCATCAAGTTCTGCCCCTTTTGAAGTCCCTTTCATAGTAAGAGGGTCTTGTGTAGCAATTGTACGATCAATTGTATACCACTCATAGCCTCCTCCAAGAATTGCATTTAGAGCAATTTCAGGAAGTTGTGAAGGCGCATACGTTGCATACACATCAGCATGGAGGTTATCAATGGTAAACTTCCCCCATTTTTTTCCAACTCTGGCATCGATTCTTTCATACTCGGCAAGAAATCCGATTCCCACTTCTGAAAAAGCGTAGTCAAATCCTGTAAAGACTCCTGCTGACCACTGTTCATACCCTTGCGAATCTTCTCCAGAAAGTACATTTCCTATCTGTCCTTTTGGTCCTACATAGAAATTCCAAGGCCTTTCTGAAGGAGTTGCAAGTGATTCTGTAAGGCGCTCTCTTTTTTCTTCTGTGGCTTTCTCTTGCGGCTCTACATAAGATAACTCATCATCTAGTAAACTAGATAACGGCTCATCATCTTGATACATTGTAAAATGCATAGGCAGGTCTTGTGAGCTTAAGGGCTTTTTAGATGCAGAGACACTCTCTTTTACTGGCTTTGTAAAATGGGAGCGAAGTCTTCCCATTTCCCTGGTAAGCCTTAGATTGGTTTCGTTGACAGAAGAAAAAATCGGCCTGCTTAGGTTTACATATTTTTGTGCGATGGGAGTAAAAAAGACTTCTACAGAGTTTGGTAAGTACGTTGTATGAGGAAGCAGATAGGGAATAGAAAAATCCAGTATCGTAGTAAAAGTTCCTGTTACTCCTCCATTTGCCTCTAAAATAGTATAAATATCTCCCGGCAAAATATTCGCACCTGGAGACTCAGCCAGTTCTAAACTCCCTGATAGATTTGCAGCCTCTGATATGAGAAGCTTCGAATACGAAGAGGAATTTTGGATGTTAATCACAAGATCTCCAGATCCTGTTTGTGTATAGGATCCATTGATTGTCATAGTCCCTGAAAATCCGCCAGGGCCTGGATCCCCCGGAACAACAACTCCCGCATTCACTACTTGAATTGGCAGAGCAGAACTTCCAGAAATTCCAGATCCTGCATATGTCCCCGCAGTCCCGATCTGTAAAATATTTGCAAGTACGTTCGCATCGTTAACAATCGTTCCTGCTTGTAAGTTAATAGACGCAGCTTGAACCAAACTCCCAAATCCTCCCGTGATCACACCAGAATTTGTGTTTGTAAGGAGGCCTCCATTCATTGTAAGCGTATTTACTACAGCCAAAGAAGTTCCAATGCCACTTTGTACGGGGCCCAAGTTAGCAAAATTAACCACTCCTCCATTCACAGTAAAGTTACTTGCAGAAACGAAAGCCCCTATGCTTCCGATTCCAGAAACAGAACCTGTATTACTGCTTGTAAAACTACCTGCGTTAATTACGATATTTTGGGTATCGGTTATAGCGCTTCCGAACCCTCCTCCCGTTACTGCAGCTTCATTTATGTTAGTCACACTTCCACTAATAAGAGAAAAAGTACGACCTACACTTACTCTAGCGCCAACTCCAGTACCTGAATTTGAGCCTGCATTAGTATTGGAAAAAGTCGCATTTGTTACGGTTAGATCTTGAGGAACATTAACTGAACTACCAACTCCTGTAACCGTGATCAATCCTTGGTTCGTGCTGGTAACTACTCCACTTGTAATCGTAAAGCTACCACTGCCTCCGATAGTTCCAAAAAAAGCTCCACCAGCTCCCGATATGGGATTTGTATTGAGAACATTTAACGTGCCCGTTGTAGCTGTCACATTTCCCGATGAGGCTACGAGGACATTCGTTATATTGAGCTGACCTGGGCCAACAAATGTAAATAATGGCGGCAAGGCTGCAGGTGTCATGCTTGCTTTAAGATTTAATACTGCCCCAGGATCACTGATGGTAATTTCAAAGATATTATGTCCAAGAAATTCTATATGTCCCCCACCTGAGGAAATAATCGAATGCTGCCCACTTCCATCAGAAACATCGGTATGGCCTGTAGGTATCAAAGGCTGAAAGTTTAAATTAAATGTAGCTAAGTCAATGATGTAGGAACCAGAGCCGCTAATGTTGATTGCATCTACTGTTAGCGCTGACACAAGAGAGATCGTTTGAGGAGACGAAGTGGTAAAGGGAAGGTTGGCTATGTCACCTTGATTTCCTGGTGTACAAGGTGCCCAATGTCCCGGGCTCCATGGCCCTCCTGCGGTCCCATTCCAAGTGCCACTGCAAGCCGCATTTGTGTACGCAGTAAATGACAGGCTTGTAAGCGTCAAACTGACGATTTTTTTCCAAAATGACATAAAAATATCTTGCTGTGTTTTCT
>JABEVM010000234.1 GCA_013041585.1 Chlamydiota bacterium | reverse complement strand
TTAAAGAATTCGATAAATTTGCGGGTGTAGCTCAGTTGTTTAGAGCGCATCCTTGCCAAGGATGAGGCCAGGGGTTAGAGTCCCCTCACCCGCACCAATGTTAGTAAACGGTTATCCGTCACATCATCGTGGCGGATTTTTTTATTTATCCGCGTGAACATGTGGCATTAGGGGTCACGGATCGCGTGACCAATCATTTTGAATCATCAATTCTAAACCCCTTCTGTCTCAGAGGGGGTTTTTCTAATCCCGGAACCATGAATAGCGGTTTATGGAATCGGGCCGGGAACAATCCCTACCCACAGTGAAAAGTTGATAAAACGGTTATTGTAACTGCCAACTAACTAGCATTGGGTGATTTATAGGGTGCGATGGAGCATCGGTGGGCTCGTTTCTGGGCATTAAGGATGGGTAAAGCTCAGTAATGAGCCCACCATTACAAAAATAAAAACATTAAAAAAGGAACAACATGAAAACAATTCAAGTTGTACAGATGTCAACAAGAAGAACGGCTGAAATTCGGCAGTTCCAAACGACATCTCCAAAAAAGTATGAAGGTTTGATAATAGAGATTCTTTTAGGGTCCTACTTAGCTTACTTATTTATACAATTTTTCATTAATTAACCATAGAGAGGAAAAATTACTATGGAAACAAAAGAGAAAGGTAAAGAAATTTATAATTATCATAAACGACCTGAATGGTCTTACTCATCAATGAAAAAGATCGTTGACTCGGGTATAGATTATGCAATTGCAGCAAAACGAGGAATGCTTGGAGAACCATCAAGTCCATTCATTGATCTTGGCCAATTAGCACACATGCTTGTACTTGGTGGAGACGATACGTTTGCTATATGTGAATTCCCTGATTTTAGGACTAAAGCTGCAAGAGATTGGCGTGATGAACAATTAGCCAATGGTAAAAATATTATTACGCAAGATCAATTTAATTCGGTAACTCACATTGTTGAAAATATAGAAAAGCATCCTTATTCAAAGGAGTATCTATTAGGTAAAGACGTTAAGCATGAACATGAGATGTTTGCTAAAACAACCGAGGGCATAGATCTTCGCGGTAAAGCAGATGCAACTAAACTTGTTAATCGTGAAAAGGCAATTGTAACTGATATTAAAACAACTTCACAGTTCGATAAGTTTAAGAAGGCCGCATCGTGGAATCATTATGATCTACAGGCATCTACCTACACGCTTATTGCAGCTTCATCCTTAAAAGTAGATCCATCATTAGTTAACTTCTATTTTTGTGTAGCTGAAACTGTTGCTCCTTATAGGGTTCAATATTTCCACGCGAGTACGGAATTCCTTGAAGCAGGTGAACGTAAATTAAGACGTTGCATTGATGCTATTACAGAATTTGGAGACAAAGAACCTTCATTTCTTATAGCTGAAATGGGCGAGTTAGGAGACTGGAGTTTATGACAAACGAATTAACAATTACAAGGATGGTTCACGACCAAGGCTTCATAAAACAAGCTCAGGACGTATTAGGAGAAGGTACACAACAATTTCTGTCCAGCGTGCTAACACTAGCAAACTCGGATCACAAATTAAAAGATCTTGATCCAGTAAAGTTATACAACTGTTGTCTTATGGCTGCAGCAATCAAATTGCCATTCAATAGCAACCTCGGACAAGCCTACATCATCGCTTACAAGGGCGAACCTCAATTACAAATAGGTTGGAAGGGATTCATACAACTAGCGCAACGCAGTGGACAGTTTAAGACTATTGGGGCTAGGGCAGTATATGAAAAAGAGATTGATGGAATTAACCCGATGACCGGCGAAGTTCAGTTTAACTTCACTCTTGAAAAAGAAGGTAAAGGTAACGTCGTTGGATATATGTCTTACTTCTTACTGTTGAATGGTTTTGAAAAGAATCTTTACATGACGGTTGAAGAGCTACAACGACATGGCAAACGCTACAGTCAAACATTCAAAGCGAATAAGGGTGTTTGGGTAGATAACTTCGACGCTATGGCCCAAAAGACTGTCATCAAACTATTACTTAGTAAATTTGCACCACTTTCAATCGATAGTGATTTAGCAAAAGCAATTGAGTTCGATCAAGCCGATTCTGAAGGCGATTACACCGACAACAAGCCAAGAGTTCAATTAGTTGAAGCATCACTTGGCGAATCTGAGGAGGATAGAAAAACAGTTCAAAAAGAGGTACAAAATGCAAACTCTTGAAAATATGTTACTCGGATATTTCCCTAAGTCAGCAGATTGCATGGATGGACATATAGGAAGGACAATTTTGACTTGGTTCTGGGAACAAGAAGATGATCACGGTACTTTAATGAAAATCGAACGTTGCAGTCATTGTAACTTACCTAATGGTAAAGAGAATTACGCAACTGATGATGATAAAAATGCTTATTACAGAGGCGAACAACCTAAAAAGGATAAGGAGGAAGTAAACACATAAGTTCGTTACATTAAAAAAGAAAGGTGGGAAAAATGTCCGGGACTCGTGAAGGTGGGCTGAAATCAGCCAAGACAATAAAAGCAAAATACGGTGAAGATTTTTTTAAGACTCGTATGGGATCAATTGGCGGAAAAGCAAAAGTTGTAAAAGGTTATGCATCTACAAAGGTAGACAAGAACGGCTTAAACGGTTTTCAACGAGCTAAGATTTACGGATCCATTGCAGGACAAATATCTCGCCGAAAAACAATAAAAGGAGGGCTCAGTCATGAGATGGGCAATAAGATCTCGAAGTAACATTTTGTCTAACAAACAAAGAACCATATTTGATCTAGCAGAACGTAAAAAGAATGAAGGTATTAATCTTGCCTATGGTCATACAACGACTATTTGGAAAGATGCAGCCGGCGAAGCACTTATAAAAATAGCAAAGACTCGATATGAATTTACTTCTGATGCTATATGGGAAGAACTTGCAACACAAGGGATCCACACAAACGAAAATCGAGCTTTAGGTGCAGTTATGCAATCTGGGAACAGAGCAGGAGTAATTGAATTTACCGGCGAATATAAGCCAACTTTAAGACCTGTCGGACACAAGAATCCAAAGGCAGTTTGGAGAAGTAAAATCTATGCCGGTTAAATATTTGGAATTTACTAATAAGAATCAAATTATGGTCCCTCCGGCTTACAGTGTTTTTAACATCCCTGTTCGAGCATTAGGCCTAGCAAAAATAATAATCGTAAACAAAAGAAAGAAAGGTTGGGATTGAAATGAAACTAAATACTACTCCCTTAGATTCATTCAAACTTTATTATGAAGAATACAAAATTGATCGCAAACACATGGTCAAGATATATCGCAATCCTAGGATTAATTATAGGGCTATTCGCTCTTTTATTTACAAGACAATTCGAGTCATTGGTATGGCTATTGTCATAAGTATTAGTTGGTCAATTAAGGAATCAATTAAATTTAAAAAGCATATAAAGGAACGTCGTGAAATTCATAGATACCTTAATGATCTTTCCGATCCATTCTTCTTTATACGAGCAAGGAACACAAATTAATCATGAATGCTAAACAAAGAGAAGAACTAACCCTAAGAGCAACAGCTTTCCGCAATATGGCATCACGGTATGATAAGCGAGCCTTAATCATTAATATTTTTGCAATCATTATTGCATTTACCGGTCATTCAGGTTGGGGTATTTTCTTCGGATGTTTCTCAATCCCCTTTTTATTAATGGGTTTCATATTGCATGTAAGCGCCGATAAGACAGACCCTGAAAATTACATTAATTATTGGATGAATGATGGAAAAGATTAATTATAAACAAGAATTGAACTATATATGCCGGCTTTTACCGACTCATTCCTTTCGTAGGTCACTTGCAAAGCATTTAATCTATTTAAACGAAGAGATTATCAAGTGCAAGGAAAAAGACGAGCCAACGTTAGTTATGGAGCTTGCTTATGACTGTATCGATCAGACAATCGAAATGCTAGACGAGATAAAGAAAATTAAAGTAGTTATGAATGGTGGGAAAAACTAAATGTACACTCAAAGATTTGGCAATAAGTACGGAGCCAAAAAGACGATATTTAATGATCGTAAATATGATTCTAAATATGAGGCTTCTATAGCTCAGGAGTTAGATCTAAGGCTTAAAGCTAAAGATATTCTTGCGGTAGAACCTCAGTTCAAAATCGAAGTTTGGTGTTACCGAGAAGATGGTCAGAAAGCATTTAAAGTAAGCCACAAGATTGATTTTAGAGTTACCAACAAAGACGGTAGCTATACCTTGATCGAAGCCAAAGGTGTAGAGACCACTGATTATCTGTGGAGACGTAAATTCCTAGAGAACATTTGGTTACCTGAACATTTAGATCACACATATGAAGTAGTTAAACAAAGTAATAATTGGAGGGCCTAAAAATGGCAGGAACAAAAGAAGGTGGTAAATTAGCTGCCAAAACTAACAAAATTAAGTACGGAAAAGACTTTTACAAGCGTATTGGTTCGAAAGGTGGAAAGAATGGCCACACTGGTGGATTCTTTGCTGATAGAGAACTTGCAAGACGTGCAGGAACAATAGGCGGTCGAATTAGCAGAAAAGGTAAATAATCATGATATTTGAACCAATAAATGACAATATTATAGCTATTCCTGAAAAAGCTAAGACCGTAACAGCATCTGGCATTCTGCTAGGTGCGGGTACAAAAATAGAACAACCTCGAACTGCCAAAGTTATTGCTGTCGGGGACAAGGTAAAACTCGTTAGTGTTGATGATCATATTATATTCCAAGCTTTCGCAGCATCAGACTTAAAGGTCGGTGATGATGATTATTTAGCTATCCGGGAAGAGTTCGTAATAGCAACAATAAAAGGAGGGTCAAAATAATGGGTAAAATATTAACTCTTGATCAACCAAATTTAAGTGGCAAAGAACCTCCTAAAATAAAAGCTACTGTAATCTTTCAGGACCCTAACTATACCTTTATGAGAAACAAAGAAAATTTAACCCCTGAAGATGTATTTAATGTTCCACTTCATCTCTTTTTAATATCTTTAGGTTTATTAGATGCTCAAAAATACGTTCCAAGAGTAGGTAAAAAACAGTTTATTCATACATTAGATAAGTTAAAGAAACAATTCAATCATGTATATAAGGCACAAAAACAACTTGCCCAAACTATTACGGAAGGTGAAAAATAATGTCGTGGCATAGAATCGAACATAAAGGTGAACTATTTGGTCAACGTTATAATTCTGGTGATTGGCTAGCAGAACAGCTTAATAAACTTAATGCAAAATTTCCGCCAGTAATTATTGAACACGATCCTAAAAACGGTATATTTGAAGCTGTTGTATGGGTAGATGACGAGGTGAGTTATGACTGATAATTACGACGATCATAAACCACAAACAGTAGGAGTAGAAATGCCAAACCTAACATTATCTGAGATATTAATGAACTTGTGGATTGTTGACTCTACTAAAGTTAAATACACAGATGTTCTTCCTGAAGCAGAACGTCAAATAAATGAGTTACTAAGAGAAGCTA
>JABEVM010000233.1 GCA_013041585.1 Chlamydiota bacterium | reverse complement strand
CCAGTAAAAAGCATAGAATTGGATTCAGGAATCAACTTCATATTTGATATAGAGTCAATTAAAGTTTCCGGAGGCGTGGTCATTTTTTGCAAATCGGTGGCGACTTTTTTCAAAGAAGCTTCCAGACTCTCTGGGGACTGATATTGAACTTTATAGATAAAAATCTCTTCTACTTGATTTCCGATCTTACTCTTTGCCGGAACATCAAGATCTTGCATGATAGTAAGCACCCTATCGATTAAATATGGCGTCGAAACGATGTAGATTGTATTTGTATCGAGCTGTGGCACTAAAATTAGAGAATTCCCATCCGCAAAGGGAGAGACGATCTCTTTCACAAGAGCGATCAATTCTGTAGGAGTCACGCTCTTCACTACATACGTATCCCAATCAAGCGGGCTATGTGGCGCATCTAAGCTAAGTAGTAGCTCAGCAATTTTATCGACATTGGTCGTCACGTCCATGACAATCAATTGCCTTGTTTCAGGCGAGACTTCAATAATTGCACTTGCAGACGTCATGGGCCTGATCATCGCAGCTATGGAATTTGGATTTGCATTCTTTAGCCTGAATACTCTTGTGACCAATGGTGGATTTTTTACCGAAGGCTCAGGAAGATCGCTTGAAACAATTGTAGATATTTGGCTGACATTGCTATTTCGTGAAATCACAAGATTGTTATCTTGTTCGAGAAGCGCTAAACCATGAATGCGCAAAACTTGAATCAGCGTAGACATGATATTTTTAACAGTAATCGGCTCTTCAGAGACTACTGTAACAGTAAATTGCAGATCCTGATCTTCAAATACGAAATTGACGTTCGTGATCTTGCTCACGAACTTAATGTATTCAATAACGGAAATATTTTGAAAATTGATGGTATAGCTTTCTCCATCTTCTTTTTCCATTAAGTTTTGAACTGTGTCTTTAGCAAAAACTATAGATGGATGGCAGACGTATAGAGAGAATACACATACGGCGGTGTCTAGCAAAAGGTTTTTTCGCAGTTTACGGACAAGTCCTTTCATAACTTACAAATCCCAAATACAGTTTCTGTGGACGCTTTTCTGTCTTAAGTCTTGATCTCAGACAATTCAGATGCATCCTAAAATACTTTTTGAATTATGTAAATTGGACTTTTTACTTTCCAGCTTTATATTTAAAAAATGGATTTTTTTATGAAACTTTTAAGACAAGGATTCCTCGAAAAAGGCTTCGTCACCCTCTTCAAAAGCAACTTCTTCCTCTGGAATTTCCTCATAAGAAAATTCTTCTTTCACAAGAGCTTCTTCTTGTTTTTTCGTTTTAGCATCTCTGCCTTTAAGCATGAAAAGAACAGGAACTCCTGCAAAACCGTACATTTCACGGAATTGATGAACGATATATTTCTTGTATGTCGGGGACATAAGTTCCGGTTTGTTGACAAACAAGACAAATTTTGGTGGGTGAACTTCGACTTGAGCCATGTAAAAAATTCGAAGTCTTCTCCCCTGAATCATAGGAGGATGACATTTCTGAATTGCTTTCTCCATGAATTTGTTGAGCTGACCTGTCGTGATCCTGCGATGAGTTTGCTCATATACTTCTTTCACAACAGAAAAAATCTTATCTAAATTTCTACCCTGCTTTGCAGAGACAAAAAAGGTAGGACAATGTTTTAAAAACGAAACTTCCTCATGAAGACTCTTCAGGCAGTGTTCCATACGAAAGCCCTTGACTAGGTCCCATTTATTGAAAAGAAGGATGCATCCTTTTCCGTGTTCTTCGATATGTGTTGCGATCCTCTTTTCCTGCGCTGTAATCCCTTCTAATGCATCAAGTATAAAAATACAGACATCCGCTCTTTCAATCGCTCTTTCGGTACGGATTGCCGCAAATTTTTCGATTACATCATGCTCCGCGCTTTTTCTACGGATTCCAGCTGTGTCGATAAAAGTATAGTGCACCCCATCAATAAAGAGATCAGCATCAATGCTATCACGCGTGGTTCCTGCAACAGGACTTACTACGCAGCGCTCTTCTTGCAATATGTAATTCATAAATGTCGATTTGCCGACATTGGGCCTTCCCACAACCGCAACGCGGATTGCAGAGCTGGTTACGGGTTCTACCTCATCCTCAAAAGTAAGACCTTGGATTGCAGATTCTAATAACTCTGCAATTTGAAATCCTTGAACTGCCGATACCGCAACCATATTTTCGATAGCGAGCGGGTAAAATTCATGTAAAAGATCCGCCTGGTGCTGACCATCGATCTTATTAACCGCTAAAGTCAGCTTTTTCTTTTGTTGCAAAAGAAGCTGCGCAATTTGCTTATCAAGGGCTGTGATTCCGACTCTGCCGTCGACAACCAAAATAATGCTATCCGCTTCTTCAATTGCGATTTCAGCCTGTCTTCTGACCTCCTCATTATGAGGAAGTTTTGAAGAAGGGTCGATCCCACCTGTATCAATGATAGTTACTGTATGGCCAAAAACTTCGGTATCTGTATAGAGGCGATCTCTTGTTACGCCTTCGGCTTCATCAACAATCGAAATTCTTTTTTTGCAAATCCGATTGAATAGGGAGGATTTCCCTACGTTTGGACGACCTACTAAAGCAATCTTTATAAGTTTTGACATAAAATAACGTGAGGTGTTTTCGAAAATAAATATTTTAGCT
>JABEVM010000232.1 GCA_013041585.1 Chlamydiota bacterium | reverse complement strand
TTTTTAAGAAAGAAATGTAAACTGTTTTTTTAATAGGGGTTTGAAGTGGTAGCAGCGATTAGAAATGCACTTGAAGTTATTCAAAAAAGAGCGGTTTTTCCTTATCAAGAGGCTAAGGCCCATTTCGAAGTCAGTCAAAGGCTATGGAAAGGTTCTCCTGGTGAACCCTCAACTTTAAAAAATCGCGCTGCTTCGGTTATGCATTTAGCTACATCGGCTCTCCTGATCATTCCTATTGTAAACTATGTCTTTGCGTTGATTCTGTACCTTTGTAAAGGCCCTTCTTCTCCAGGAAGTGGAAGTACGCCTTCAGCATCAACCGGCTCATTTTCTTTGCCAACAATGTCTTTTTTACATCCTACAGGTGCTGAAAGTATGTCTTCACGTAGTGCAGCTACTAGGCAAAATTCTTCACGAGGAAGTTCTACTCAAGATGCCCCACTGGATGCCCCTGCTTTTGTTGCTATAGATTCTGCTGGAGAGCTTTCTAAATTAACAATTTCAGTAGAACCCACTAATGGCGCTTTATATGAATTAAAGCCTATGAAAAATATTACCGGAGTATCAGCTCAAATTGGTATGTACGCCTCGTGCTTACTTCCTTGGGGTAATGCCCGTTACCATGCTTTGGAAGATAAATTACCTGGGTGCGCTAATTTACGAGTTTGTCCTCCTAAAGCAAAAGAAAGTGGGCGTATTCATCTGAATTTTACCGATGCGAATTATGCAAAAAGACTCTCTGCAAGTCTTCAAGCCATAGGAATTGTTGTAGAATACCAAGATGTTGATATTCCTCCCGATGAGAGTGGATACGATTATTACCATGGCGCTGTTGTATTTACAGATGCTAGGGCATTTTTGCTATTTGCAAGAGAATTTTGTCTACAAAGTTCTTCCACGATACAAGAGTATGTAAATGTTCGGAAAACGGAATTCTTAGAAAAGAATGAGCCACTTCCTCTTATCATAAGCTATATCGAGCAACACAATTCTAAATACAATCCTACTACCATAAAAAAAGTCGGCTCAATTGAATCAGATGAGATTTTTCTTCCTCCAAGAATAGCAGTGTGGGGAGTTTCTACTTCTGTCGGAGCTATGACGTCTTTATTAGTTTCAGGATACAATTCGTTAGCAAATGCTAGACAGTGCAAAAATATCGTTCATGTGACTTTTTCAGAAGATCAAGGACTTTCTCTTTATTTCCCTGATCCCATGAATCCACGAGGTGGATTCCATTCTATTGGACATTCACAAGCTGCAAAGACTCAGAGCGGGTTACAAAAACATGGTCTTCAGTTTTCATTTGATCAAGGAGTTTCTAAGGACAGACCTTATAAAGATAAAGATAGAGATACTCAGGCTGATAGGCAATTTAGTGGCTGCATTTACTCCAAAGATCCGGAAACGATTGCTAGATATCTTCTGCAGGTTTGTCAGCAATCTAGAAGAGCCATCAAAGATATGATTGAAAATAGCTCTATCAAAGCTAGCCTTGGTCAGAGAATTCTTGAACACGCAAATAGACAAATCGAAGGGGAAGAAAAGCTTGATGTTCGAGTGATTCTGCAAGAAGAGTTAACCTCTATCACTTCAGCTCACGTCAAAGTAAGTAATCATCGTTTACGTTTGTCAACACTACCTGATCTTCCCGATGAAGCTAAAAAGATTGATCTTGCAGCTACTTTAAAAGAGGAATTCGATAAGCTTAAGAGCAAAATTATTTCTGAAGGTCTTAATGATAATCATACCTTAGATCAGCTTACGACAGGAATAAACAATACAATATTGATGATGGGCGGAACAACCCCGTATTCGGGTGTTCCAAAGGATTCAATAGAAAAAAAAATCTTCCTTAATAGCTATCGGTTTCACTTGAGACATGTTCTTTATCTTCTTCCTCACGTTCCCAATCATATCAAGCTTATTCAGATGTCACAATTGGCTATTGGCGGATTCGCTTGTGTAGCTAGAATGGTATCTGCTGTCAGAGATGCATATACAACTTTTATATGCGAAGTAACCTCTCCTAAGATCAAAGCCTTTTATACTCAAGATGCCTATACAGACGAAAAACTATCCCCCTTTGATAGAGAGTTGATTCTCATTATTGACCCAATTCTCGCGGGACTCAGAAGTTCAATTTTTGAACTTTTGGTAGCTAAATATCAAGCGAAAATGGGAGGGGACCCTTCTCATACTAAGAACAAATTCCTTAAAATCTTAAAAGCACAGGCCATTCCCGGTGCGGAGCTTGCTGATTACTCCGATCCTTATGCAGCTCATGGATTGGATGTTAATCCTGAAGAGCTCAACGCGGAGTTTGATTCTGAAAATACACCCGAAGCAATGATAAACATCCTTGATGAAAGATTGCGTTACGGAAAAATCGAAATGACACCTGTCATAGAATTTTTGCAATACCACGCTCCTTTGAAATATCATCAATCTCCTCATACAGTTGAAGAATTTTCAGGTGAAGCATTTGTAGAGCATGATGACTACATACCGCTCAATATTAAAAAGGAATATTTATTACAAATGCTCTTGATCACAGGGCATTTGGAGAAGAAGAAAAACATTTAAAAACTTAATCCCTATCTGGGACAAACGAACCATAAATCAAGTCAACGGGCTTTCTTTAAGTGAGTTGACTTACTAAAATAAGAGGAACTATGTATCTTGTTGATTTAACTTCTGCAACTAGCCAGGCCAGGGACTATTATATAGCCCAAGCTTTACCAAATAAAAACTGGCGTCAGTGGTCAGTTCTAGAACTCCCAAAAAGTGTAGCTAAGCTTTTTGCAGCCTTTTTTCTCTATATTCCTGTTGTCAATGTCGTTGTGGAAAGAGTATTAAGAACAGCTGGGTGCCACGTAATATTCAAAGAGAATGCAGATCTGGTTAAAAGAGTTACCATGTCTTTCGATTCTGTTAAGCTTGAAGGAGATAAATTTGATACTCATTACGTGCAGATTAAAATTCAAGCAGCTCAAGATTCAGCGAACACAGTACAAGCAAAAAATATGGGCTTTGTGTTTTGTATTGATATCAGTGGGAGCATGGGAGAGGAAGGTAAAATAGAGAGTGTACTAGAGGCGATGGGTGGATTTTTAACCGAGTCCGAAGCAAAGATTTCGCAAGGTGCGGCTCAAATCCGTATATCGGTGGTTAAATTTGACAACAAGGCGACAGTTGTACAAGAACCTATTTTACTTACAAAAGAAAACATACCAGAGATAAAAGCAAAGCTTTTAAAAGAAATTCGGCCTGACGGAAGCACTGATATTATAAAAGGACTAGATCTTGCTTCTAGATGTTTACAAACGATGAAGAAAGCAAATGAAGCATTCGCGACTGCAGTGGTTTTTCTTACAGATGGATTCGCAACAAGTGGTTGTGAGGTAACTCCTAAGGGTTTAATCCCTATTCAAGAAAGATTAGCTAGTTCCCAAGCAACACTTTTAGCTTTAGGGATTAGCGACCAACATGACGCTGACGCAATGAACATGATCACAGCTGATCAACGCGGAACTAGTGCTAAAGGTGCATTTTCTGCCATTTATCAATTTATCTCAGGAGGAAAGGGCGGATTAACAACGACTGCCGCTGTTAAAAGCATTTTTAAAGAAGTTGGATCTCAAATCGTAGATATGATTACTTGTACTCCTAAAGGAATTTCTTCTGATGCCGTTACAGTTTTGAATGCGCGCGGGGAAGGAAATAAGAGTTATTTAGGTGGTGTTTCACTTGATCAGACTCTCTCAAAAATTGTTCGTATTATCGTTCCTAAGGGCCAATCTCCTAAAGAGGTAAGTTTTGACTTTTCTATCCAAGAGGGAATTTCAGCAGGTCGTTCTTCGACTTCTGCGTACCTATCGAATCAAGATAATCGTACACTCTTACTTGCTGCTATGAGAGAAGAGATTCTTCAAACAATTGAAATTTGCAACAATCATCAGGTTAACAATAATACGAAAAAAGATCATGTAGCCCAATTAAGAAAGACGTTAGAACAAGCAGGGATTATTGATGTAGGATTCAACTTGATTGACGAAAGCGACTCTCAACTAACAGCTCTAGTTAATGATCTAATCAAAGCACACCTGGAGATAGAAAGAGGGTCGGAGGTAACTCGAGATTTTGGAAGAATGCAGGCGCAAAGAGTGCAGCAGCGTGGACGTGGTGACCAAGTGCCAGATGCAAGTGATCTCTATTGATAGATTTAAATGCAGTTCAATCTGAAGTGATACATCAAATTTAGACAGGGAATAACCTTATTTCCTGTCTTTATCAAATACACCGCTAATAAAAATCGAAGCTCTTTTCTCGAGATTGTAAACCTGGGTTCAAGAAACTAATGCACCATAATTAAGATTATGGGATTCTATAGGCATGAATTACACAAGACTTACGATTGAAGAAAGAGAGAAGATCCATG
>JABEVM010000231.1 GCA_013041585.1 Chlamydiota bacterium | reverse complement strand
GAAGTGTACTGGACAAAAATTTATTCTGTCAATCAAACAGCCTTAAGAAGCTATTTCTTTAGCTCTTCTAAACAAATTTCTTTAATAAATGTAAGAGATTGTAGAGCTTTTTCCAGTTCTTGACTATATGAAACTCCATAAAGCGAGGTAATTTCAATCGTAGCGATCGATTTGACTTCAGTATCATAAAACTGAAGATAAATCGGTGTACTCCCATGAAAGGAGTAAAAAATATTTTTAAGATCTAGTATATGGCTGTGCCTCATGAGATTTACATCAAGTTTTACAACAAGCTTGGATAGGACAGCTTTGACTTCTTGTGTTTTCTTTTCCATAGATTTATCTTTTGAAGAATTTTGTCTGTATTTCTCAGAATGCTCTGCTTTTTTCACTTGTCCTTTTACCTTTTCACATAAGGTATCACAAGTCGAGATCATAGCCTCATCGGCCCTAGTGAGATCGTCTATCCATTTTACATTAAGTCTTTGATTTCCTTCTCTATTTTCAGAGTGTAACACCGCATAAATTAATTGGTTTTCTACAAGAAGAGCGGTTTTCTCTTCATAAAGATCGGACCAGACAGGGATCTCGATTCTCTCGAATCCATCACCTACAGAAAGAATAGCAAATTTTCGCTGGCTCTTTGCAGAGATTTTAATCTGTACAGTTTCTATGATCCCTGCAATACGATAAACGCTATCGTTAGGCAGACGCCCTATTTCAGCAAGAGGTACACAAGATAGCCTCTGCATAAGAGTTCTATAGGCATCCATAGGATGGCCAGTTAAATAAAAACCAAGAAGTTCTTTTTCGCGGCGCAAGATCACATCTCTAGGAGTACTTGTTTTCAAAGGAGGAGGTACAGTAAAACGATTTTCCTCTTCTACAAAACCAAATAAGTGCATCACACCCTTTGCCGTTTCCTCCTGCTGTCTGCTTACAACAGAAAACATCGGATCAACGCTCTCCACCATTGACTGTCTTGACCAACCCGTAAAGTCAAAACAACCAGCTTCAATTAGATACTCTATGACTTTTTTGCCAATTTTCTTTACATCCATTCTCTGAAAAAATTGAAATAGAGAAATAAAATGACCCGCTTTTTTTCTCTCCTGCAAGATCATTTCTACAACTCCTTCTCCCACACCTTTAATGGCGGTCATGGCAAAACGAATCCCGCTTGCAGCAGCTACAAACTCTTTATCGGACTCATTAATATCAGGGGGTAAAATCGCAATATTCATAACTTGGCATTCACGAATAATCTTGGCAACCTTAGTAAGGTCATCCCGGTCGCATGTCATTAACGCTGCCATCCATTCACTTGGATAGTTCGCTTTGAGAAAGGCTGTGACATAAGTTAAAAAACCATAAGCCGCCGCATGGGATTTATTGAAACCATACGATGCAAATTTTTCTACCTTATCAAAAATACGCATGGAAGTTTCTTCATCTATTTCATTTTGCAAAGCTCCAAGCCTAAACTTCTCCCTTTGCTTATTCATTTCCTCTTTGTCTTTTTTCCCCATAGCCCTTCGCAAAACATCCCCTTCTCCCAAAGTATAGTTTGCAAGCTTACTCGCGATTTGCATGACCTGCTCTTGATACACCATAATCCCATAGGTTTCTGACAAGATGTCATGCATGTGAGGATGGTCGATCTCTATCGCTTCTTTTCCGTGTTTTCTTTGAATGAAAGAAGGGATCATTTCCATCGGACCTGGTCTATAGAGTGCCCCGACCGCAATAATTTCTTCGAATTTATCTATCTGTAGCTGCTTTGCTAAGTCCTGCATACCACCAGATTCTAGCTGGAAGATACCAAGTGTTTTACCTTGATTAAGAAGATCAAAAGTCGCCTTATTCTCCAACGATATGTTAATCCAATCTATATCAATACCTCGGCTTGTGCGCAGTGCATTGACAGCTTTTTGAATCGAAGTAAGAGTTTTAAGACCTAAAAAGTCAATTTTCAGCATGCCGACTGATTCCACAGGCTTCATAGAAAACTGCGTAGCTACAATATCCGAGTCTTTAGCAGAACATACAGGAATATGATCCATAATTGGATCGCCGCAAATAATTAAACCCGCCGCATGAATTCCCGTATTTCGAACGCAGCCTTCTAATTTTTTAGCAAAGTCCATTAAACGATGCACTTCTTCATCAGATTCATACTGCTGGCGAAGTTCGGGATCGATTTCTAAGGCTTTTTCAAGTGTAATCGTTGGATCTTCAGGAACAAGTTTCGCAATCGCATTCACTTTGACCAAAGGAACATTGAGCACTCTTCCCACATCTTTTATTGCCATCTTGGCTTTCATGGTACCAAAGGTGATGATCTGAGCAACCTTATCTTTTCCATATTTCTCTACCGTATAATCAATCACTTCTGCTCTTCTATCCATGCATATATCAACGTCAATATCAGGATAAGAAATCCTTTCAGGATTGATGAAGCGCTCAAAGAACAAATTAAATCGAAGAGGTTCGATATCTGTAATTTCTATAAGATATAAAATAATAGATCCGGCTCCAGATCCTCGACCAGGGCCCATAGGAATTCCGCGTCTTTTTGCCCAATTGATAAAATCGTAAACGATCAGCAAGTAGTCGCACATTCCTTTCGGAATAATGATCTCAAGTTCGTATTTCAATCTATCATACACAACTTCTAAAGGATCTCTTCCGGGATACTTTTCTTGGACCTTAGCAAGTTTTTCTGGGGTGTAGCGTTTTTTTACTCCTTCATGACACAAATGCCGCAAATAGTCTGCAGCCTCTTTTGCGCGCTGCTCTTTATCAAGCTGCTTTCCTTCCAGATGAGGAGGGACGTAGACAGGGTAATATTTCGCAGTAAAATCTAGAGAAAGAGAGCAACCTTCCGCAATTTCTAGCGTTACAGCTACTGCTTCAGGAAAATCGCTAAACAGCTCTGCAATTTGAGACGGGGATTTAAAATAGAGTTCATGCGTGCTCAGAGTATCTCGTTTTGGGTTCAGCATCTTTCTTTTGTTGTTTCCAAAAGAATCCTTTTCCCAAATTTCACAAGGAGTTCCGGATTGGACATTCATTAAAATTTCATGAGCTTTCCAATCTTCAGGGTCAATGTAATGCGAATCATTTGTTGCAACGCACTTAATTCCCGTTTTTTCAGAAACTGCGCGAAAAGCTGTGATGATACTTTCTTGCTTTCCGACATAATCATGATAGCGTTGATAAAGCCAAGGCTCATCTTCGATCCCACTCATTCTAATATCTTCATCCTTCATGGGATGTCTTTGCACTTCTAAATAAAAATCCTCTCCAAAAAGACTTTTATACCATAACGCTTCTTCCAGAAGCTGCGTCTCTTTACCTTCAACGGCAAGAGTTGCTAAATAACTTTGTAAATTTCCAGAAAGGCAGACAAGCCCTTCATGATATTTTTGCAAAAGCTCTTTATCAATTCTTGGGGTGTAATAAAAACCTTCAAGGAAAGCTAAGGAACTGAGCTTACATAGGTTTTCGTAGCCTTTTAGATTTTTAGCTAAAAGGATAATCGGATAACCATGCGGTGTATTAGGAGATTTTTTCTTCTCTTTCCTCGACTCCGGAGCTACAAAAAGCTCACACCCTAAAATGGGTTTGATTTTTGCGGCCTTACAAGTCTTATAAAACTCGATTGCGCCATAGAGGTTGCCTTGATCTGTCAAGGCAACTGCCGACATTCCTTGCTCTACAGCTTTTTTTACTATAGAAGAAATAGAGGCAGTTGAATCTAAAATAGAATACTGAGAATGAACGTGAAGCGGAACCCAAGACATCGGAAAACTCTCTAGAAAGTGACATATCGCAAAAATGTTATTGTTTCATTTTTGCGGTCAAACTTCAACAGATTCCGTTACTTTCTCAACCTTTGCTTCAGAAAGCTCTTTTGCAGCTTTTGTTTCCGCAGGAGAGGGGTTCTTCTTTTGTTCTTCGTGAGGAGCAGAAATGACTCTCGCTCTTATTGACCATAAAGGAAGGAGCAATAGGACGGAGATAGCTCCGCAAGCAGCAAGAATAACAAAGAAACTACTCCAGCCCCATTCTTGGGTAAGCTTTCCAAGAGGGTAGCCAGCTGATGCCGCCCCTAAGTAAGCGATCCATCCAACAAATCCAGTAGCAGATCCCGCAGCTTTTTTATGAGAGACTTCCGCTGCGACCATTCCAATTAGCATTTGTGGACCGAAAATTAAAAATCCTATCGTGAAAAGTAAAACTGAATCTAAGGCAACAGAACCTGCAGGAGAAAGCCAAAACGCTCCAATTGCAAAAATTACGCCTAAGCTGAATAAAACGTTAACTGGGCCTCTTCTACCTTTAAAGACTTTATCCGATGCCCAACCCGCTACAAAACTGCCAAAAATTCCACCAATTTCAAAGCAAGAAACGCAAGCGCCTGCTGTAATTTGGCTATAGTTCTTTGTTTCCACTAGAAATAACATGCTCCAGTCGTTAATCGCTGTACGAATGACATAAACAAAGAGATAAGCGATCGCTAAAATCCAAATAAATTTATTACGTAGCACGTAATCAAACAGGATAGTTTTCATCGGGAGCTCTTGCTCCTTACCGTGCTGATTCGTTGCATAGTCATTATTAAATTTTTCAATTGGAGGAAGGCCAAGCGATTGAGGCGTATCCCTTAGGCGATTCATAAGAAAAAATC
The DNA here is from genome assembly GCA_013041585.1 of Chlamydiota bacterium. Taxonomy (GTDB): domain Bacteria; phylum Chlamydiota; class Chlamydiia; order Chlamydiales; family Rhabdochlamydiaceae; genus JABEVM01. The sequence goes on along the minus strand of JABEVM010000231.1, from coordinate 28,042 downwards.
CAACCCCTATACACAGAATTCCTGGAATATAAAGGGCATAGCGCCATCCAAAGTATTGAGCGCATACAGCAGCGATAAGAGGGATAGCAAATCCACCCACGCTATGAGATGTGTTCCAAGAACCCCACCAGGTTCCTCTTTCTTTAATTGAATACCAATGAGTTAAAAGACGAGCGCAAGGAGGCCATCCCCAGCCCTGGAAGAAACCATTTAATCCCCAAAAAATCGCAAATAGAATAATAGAAGAGGAGAGTCCAAATGCTATATTAACGACACCCGTTAAAATAAGACCGATAGCCATGAAGAAACGAGGATTGGTCCGGTCTGCTAAAACTCCGCTAACAAACTTACTAGCTCCATAGGTAAGGGCCAAAATACTCGCCAGTATCCCTAGGTCGCTCTTTGTATACCCCAAGTCTTGCATCATAGAGGGCATAGCAAATGTAAAACTTTTTCTTGTAAGATAGTAAAATACATATCCTATATACATGCTATAGAATACGCGTATTCTCCAATATTTGTAGTTTTTCTTTACAGTTTCATCATCTTTGATTTCATCGATATAAGGAGCGGGTCTGATAAGGTCTAGTAAACTCACAAAACTTCCTCGATTAATTATTAAATTCGGGTAAAGTAACTAGGATCAATCTCACTTGTCAATTTTTTCTTTAATTAGCCTTCTTATTTTCTAATCAAAAAAAATGTTAACAATTGCAATCTCTAACATTTAGCCGCTAAAGGCTATATCATTTAAACTGTTTCAAAACACAATCTAAGCTTGCTTTTAAGCAAAACTTAACACAAAATTTACTGTCTTACAAAAAGATCGACACTATCCTAGCAAAATAAGCTCAAAGTTACAACCCTGAATTTTGGGTCAAAATGGCAACACCTTGTAAACCTGCAATTTAAGTTATCTAGTAAAATTTCCTTTAAAATTAAGAGTTTACAAATTCCCCCAGGAAAAATGCCTATCAAAAAATTTGTATTCATTTTACCATTTCTGATTTTGCCTTAAAAACCGATCCGTTAAAAATAAGTTTTCTTGAGAGTTTCCCCTAATAGAGTCTATAATTTCAAAGAAATGTAAAAGGAAGTTTATGCAACACTCGATTCCCAAAGGGACTTTTGACATCTTGCCGGCAGAGGCTAAGACGGAAGATCAGTGGAAAGAAATTCACAAGTGGTCTTTTGTAGAATCAGTACTTAGAAAAACAGCTAGCGACTACGGCTTTTCTGAAATTCGCACCCCTATTTTTGAACACACTGATCTCTTCACAAGGGGCGTTGGCGACTCCTCCGATATTGTAACAAAAGAGATGTACACATTTCCTGATAAAGCTGGTAGGTCTCTAACTCTTAGACCTGAAGGAACTGCTGCTGTCATGAGAGCTTTTATCGAGAACAAGCTGTACGAATCCGCAAAAATTACTAAGCTCTTTTATATTGGCCCCATGTTTAGATATGAAAGACCCCAAGCAGGCAGGTATAGACAGCATCATCAGTTTGGAGCCGAAGTTGTAGGCCTTTCTTCTCCTTATCAAGATGCAGAAATGATCGACATGGTTTGCGAAATTTATAGAAGGCTTGGGATCAAAGACCTTTCTGTTATTATTAACTCCGTAGGCGATGAGTCTTCAAGAAGAAGTTATAAAGAAGCTCTAACTACCTATTTACAGCCGAATTTTGAAAAGCTATCCGAAGACAGCAAAACTCGGTTCACAAAAAATATTCTTCGCATCCTAGATTCTAAAGATCCGAAAGATCAAGCCTTGCTTGAAAATGCTCCATCAATACTAGATTTCTTAAGTGAAGCTTCCAAAGCTCATTTTAAAACGGTATGTCATCTTTTAGATTCTATGAAAATATCCTACGAGATCAATGCAAAACTCGTTCGCGGCTTGGACTATTATAACCAAACAGTTTTTGAAGTCACATGCGGCAAGCTAGGCGCGCAAAATACGATTGGCGCAGGCGGACGTTATGATGAACTGATCAAAGATCTCGGTGGCCCGGCACTACCTGCTGTCGGTTTTGCATCCGGAATAGAAAGAATTTTGCATACAATGGAAAAACAGAACTGTACATTCCCTATTCCCTCACATCCTTTTGTCTACATAATCGCATTAGACAATGAGAGCCAAGAATTTTGCTTTACTCTCCTTTGCAATCTCAGACATGCACATGTTCCAATGCAAATGGATTTTAGCCAGAAAAAATTGTCTCAGTGCTTACAGAATGCAAACTCCTTTCACACAGACTATGTCGTTGTTATTGGAGAGTCAGAGCTGCAAGCAAAAAAAGTTAAATTAAAACACATGAATTCAAGAGTAGAAGAGGAAGTTACTCTTTCTATTCTTCCAGAAACCATCGAAAATCTTTGGAAAACCAAAAAAAATCAAGATAGGGAGAGTTAGTAATTATGCTTACAAATATGTTAAAAAAATCCTTAGGGCTGCTACTTGCTGCTCCATTAGTTCTTTGGTCTGAAGAAGCTCAAAATGTTCAAGAACCGGAAAATAAACAACCTGATATTACCCAGATCTCCGAAGCATTCGGACACATGATTGGCAAAAGCATAGAAAACATCGGTATTTCTTTTGATGTTGCAGCTGTCATTAAAGGACTGCAAGATCAAAGGGCTGGTAAAGAAGCTCCTGTAAGCGAAACGGATTGCATGCAAGCGATCTCAAGCGCGCAAGAAGAGATGTTCCAAGAAAAAGCAAAGGAAAACCTTCAAAAGGCGGAAGAATTTTTAGCTAAAAATTCTAAATCAAAAGGCATGGTTTCCCTAGAAGAAGGAAAAGTTCAGTACAAAATTGTCCAAAAGGGTTCTGGAAATCAAGTAAAAGCTACATCAACTCCTGTCATTAAGTACGTCGGGAAATTTATAGACGGAACTACTTTTGGAGCGTCTAAAGAAGAAGAAGTTATTTCTTTTGAAGAAACAATCCCAGGAATCACAAAAGCTGTCGTTGGAATGAAAGAAGGAGAAAAGCGTCAGATTTATATTCACCCTGACCTAGCTTATAAAACATTTGGAAATCTACCTCCAAATTCTTTAATTCATTTTGAAGTTGAAGTTGTCAAAGCTGATGCGCCTGTAGAACAAAAGGAAGAAGTTTTAGTAGAAACGAATGCATCAAAACAAATAGATCTGAATGATGCTATTTTACTAGAAGGCGCTCCGGCTCCACAATGAAAGTAATCCTGTATCAACCTCAAATCCCACAAAATACTGGCAATGTGGTACGCACATGCTCTGTCACCGGTACAGAGCTTGTTTTAGTAAAGCCCTTAGGTTTTAGTATTGCAAATCGCCATCTCAAAAGAGCCGGTCTCGATTATTGGGAAGGGATTAACATAGAATTCATTGACAACTTAGAAGAATACTTATCGCAAACTGAAGGGACGCCCTACTTTTTTTCAAGCCATGCGCAAAAGTCTTATACTTCTATTTCATTTAAAGAAAATGATCTGCTTATTTTTGGATCCGAAACTTTCGGTCTTCATGAAAATTTTCGTAAAAATTGGCCAGAGAATTTTTATCGCATCCCGATGATAGCGAATTCGCGCTGCTTAAACCTTGCCACTTCGGTAGGGGTCGTTGTGTATGAAGGTTTAAGACAGCTGAACTTTGCGGCTACTTAGCTACTGCTGAAATGAATTCTTTAATAGAATCTGCATCTCTAAGTCCGACGATTCGATCTACTTCTTTGCCATCTTTAAATAAGATCAAAGTTGGAACAGAAGTGACTTGGAAAGAAGAAGCTATTTTCTGAGCGTTATCAATATCTAGTTTCAAAACTTTGACGGTTCCATGCATGTCTTTAGAAACCTTTTCCAAAACAGGCGTTAGCATACGGCAAGGACCACACCAATCAGCGTAGAAGTCAACTAAAGTTAACCCTGATTTAATGTCGTTATTAAAGGTGTCTTCAGTTGTAAGTTGCATATAGCCTCCCTAAATTGAAACAGTATTTTTTTTAAAAACAGCTCTCATAATAAGCTTGATAATAGGATAAAAGGCGTTTTAAGTAAAGCTTCGTCAAAAGAGCTAGAGGGGTTTATTTATATTTACGCCAATTCCCCTGAAAAATATAATGTTTTTCCCTGCGGCCATGGCGGAATTGGTAGACGCGCTAGATTCAGGTTCTAGTCGGGGCAACTTGGTGGAAGTTCGAGTCTTCTTGGCCGCATTTCTCTTTTCTTCTCGCATTAAAGGAATCGTTTAATGGAGCCTCAAGCTTATAAAAATTGGATTGCCGGCGTGTTTGATCGATCAGCTGAATCGTATGGGTCCAAACACAGTAATTTCTTTACTTATTTTGCTAAAAATTTAGTTAAATTAGCTGCTTTACCAAAGTCGGCTTCCGTTTTGGACGTTGCAACAGGACGTGGCGCAATTTTGAAACATGCTGCTGAAGCTGTTGGTTCTCAGGGGAAAGTCATTGGGATTGATATAAGTCCTAACATGATTACGCAGACCTCTAAAGACTTGAAGGATTACCCTAATATCACCCTTCTATGTGCAGATGCTGAAAATTTAGAATTTACTGAAAATTCGTTTGATTATGTCTTCTGCGGGTTTGGAGTTTTCTTCTTTCCTAATGTATCTAGAGCTTTGCAAGAGTTTTTTAGGGTGCTAAAACCAGGTGGTAAATTGCTTATTTCAACTTGGGGCAAGGATGATTACTGTGATGAAATTTTTCAAGATTGCTATAATCACATTGAAGATGACACAAAAACTCTTTTGCATCACTTTGAAAATCCAGAATTTATATTTAACATATTATCAAAATCTGGATTCACTGAAATTGAAACCGTTCCCGACGAACTAGATTATGTATATCCAACGATTGATGACTGGTTTTCCTCCCTTTGGTCACACGCTAGACGAGCGAAGCTAGAAAAGTTGCCCCCTACGCAGCTTACTAAATTAAAAGAGCAGCTAAATATAAAACTCGGTCCTCATGTAAAATCAGACGGCTTACATGAACTGCTACATGCATATTATACACATGCGAGTAAGCCAGTTTGATGATTTCTTGTTGTAATTAGACATAAATCTACTTAAAAATTCGTACTACAATCTTGCCTGAACCTCTGTTTCAAAATGCTCCAAAACCTCCGAAATAAAATCCATCCTCTGTTCAAGAGGGCTTAAAGAACTTTGCAGCCTTTCCCAATTATCTTGTCTGTCCGGGAAAGTCGTCCTGAATATTTCTGCACTCACCTCTTTCGACTCCTCTGGAAGGACCATCGAAAGTATCGCTTTTCCTTCTCCATATTCGCAAGAGACGACAGCATTTTCCCATTCAGGCCCTTTACCTAATCTCTGCAATTCCTCACGAGAATACCTAGCAATACTTTTTACACCCACTTCATCATCTTGCAGAAAAAAACTACCTCCTCCACTTGATAATAAATTCAATGAGGACAAGTTTGTTTCTACTCGGATCGATTCGTGGAAAAAAGCAGTGCCAAAGGACTGTCCTGGATAAGGACAAAGAGGTCCCATAGCTGCGCCAGGAAAAATATTTACAAGCCCTTTTTTATAAGTAGGATTATCGGCATCCAAACTCTTATGATTCCAAATTCTTTGTCTAGCAAGCCAGTAAGCGCTTCCACAGGTTGCATACAATTTCATTCCCTCAGAAATTGATCGTCTCAAAATAGCAATCTCTTCCCCCGAAAAGGCATTGTCAAGATTTGAACTTTCTCCCGCGGGAATGACAAATAGCGTTTTGCTCAGAGACGCTTGCGACAACCTCTCGATAATTTGATTCCCTAAAATGTACTCAACATTCCAGGTCCTATCCTTGCTTTGACCTATTGTTTGAAACATAGAAAAATGTCTATCAACACTTTCAAGGTAAGGACCTACCGTTTCTTCAACCGTTTTCCCTCTCCACATATTAGAAACTCTATGTCCTGCATAGACATATACATCTTGAATCAAAGAAGTTCCTACTCTGTTCATTTACTCCTCCCAATTCGCCAATTTTACTGAAAAACAAGAAGATTACGCTCATTTCAAGCGCATTTCAAGCCAAAATTCACAAAAATCGATTCCATCAAACTAAAAGATAGTTTATTTTAGTTATTTTTAGGGTATATCAAAGGATCAAATCATCTATATATGATAAAGCGATGGATTTACCCCCGAAATAGGTTATATCACTTGTGAGTTAGGTAGGTTTTTTATGCTTGATGGGTTGTTTGGAAGTAAAAATATACAAAGAATCCTGATTTTCCTCTTTGTTAATGGCAAATGTTATGGTTCGCAACTTCAAAAGTTGCTCCAAACAGCCCTAACACCTATTCAAAAAGCCCTTTCACGCCTAGAGAATGCAGGCATTATTATAAGTTATTCTGAAGGGAAAACGAAGCTCTATCAGTTTAATTCAGGATATCCTCTTATAGAAGAACTAGAACTTTTGCTGAAAAAGGCATACACAATCCTTCCTCCCCAAGAAAAGAGACTATATACGTTCGTAAAACATGAAAACTTGGCTATTGGAGCCTTAGAAAAAAACGAGAACACCTTACTGCTATTTTGGAAAAGACTGACTACTCTAAAGCAACTCAGCTTTCATGCTAAATCTAAGTCCAAGGAAGAAACTGGATGGAATGGAAAGGGAAAAGCGGAAATTCTCCTGACAAAAGAAAGCGATAACGTCCTTATATTCCAAGAAAAAGGAACATGGAAAGCCAAAGATGGAAATGAAATGGATTTTTCTAATTGCTTTCGTTGGACGCTCGATCCAATCATGGGAAGAATATCTCTCGAACACTTGCGCCGGGGGATGAATCATCCGGTTTTCCTATTTCAGCTAGCACCTTCAGGAAAACATACACTGTCATCGGTTGATACGCATCTTTGCGGCAGAGATGCATATTTTGGACAAGCCTTTTGCGATCGTAAATGTATTAGGCTTACTTGGCGCGTTATCGGCCCTAAGAAAAATGAAGAAATTGAATATTGTTACTATTAGTTTACGGAGCTTTAATAGCTTCTTCTGTCATCCGGAACACAGTCCAGTCACTCATGGGAATGGCTCCTATCTTTTTATAAAAGTTGATCGCGCGCTCATTCCAATCTAGAACCCACCATTCAACTCTTCCACAGTTTCGCTCTTTCGCAATTTGACAGATCTCTTGTAAAATTGCTTCGCCGTATCCTTTGCCTCGGTATTCTTGCCTTACATACAAGTCTTCAATATAGATCCCCTTTTTACCAAGGAAAGTAGAAAAATTATGAAAGAATAGAACAAAACCGACTACCTTGCCATTTTCTTCCCCAATCAATACTTCAGGTCCTTTGGGATCAAAAAACAAACTGTTTTTAAGAGTTTCTTCATCCGCTACTACTTGATCTAGCAGCTCCTCAAACTCAGCTAATTCACGGATCATTTGAAGAATGAGGACAGTGTCCTGGACATGGGCGCACCGCAAAATCAAAGAGGTATTAGCCATTTTATGCTTCCTGTTATTTATGATTTTTACTTGAAAAAAGGCTCTGATGGAGAATTCGATAGGCTGCATCCACCCCTTCTTCCTCTTCAAGCAAATTTGTCATTACTTCAGATGCATTTTTTTGATAAGCAGGGCTAGTGAACAGCTTTTCTAAGCTCGACTCAAACAATTCTTCGCTGCACTGCTTTATTGGCAGTGGTCTTGGTCCTACTTCCAATTCAAAGACCTTCTTTCCCCAAAAGAATTGATCCAAAAGAAAAGGCATAACAAGCGTGGGCTTGCCCGCATAGAGCCCAGCTGCTGTCGTACCCACACCTCCATGATGAACCACCGCTTTGACATGGGAAAATAACCAATCATGTGGAGCGTAGTTAATCACTAAAATATGATCAGGTAGCTGCATTTCCTGAATACCCGGCAAACTATCTTGAATCACGGCTTTAATTTTTCTTTTTTTTAGAACTGCAACAATCGTCTCAACAACTGATTTAGGACAAGTCTCCGACAAACTTCCAAATCCAATGTAAATCTCAGGCGGACTACTTTCTACAAATGCTCGCAAATTTTCAGAAGGAGTCCATTTTTGCGCATCAAATAAGCGACAAAACCCTGTCATGTGGATACGAGGTCCCCAATCAGAGGGACGAGCAACTAATAAAGGGCTAAATGCAACAATATTACAAATTTCTCGACTAACCGGATCTTTTGTAGGACCTAAAAAATGCATTTTCCTCAATTTTAACTTCTGTTTTCTCCATCGATTTATTTGAGCGCGTATAGGCTGCCAAAACATTTGGTCACTGATAAAATGTCCTAATAAATTTCCGAAAGATCCGAAAAATTTAGGAATTGGAACGATACAAGAGGGATGATGCTTTGTTCTTAACTCAGGCTGAAGGGCTATACGAAAAGAAGGAATATTATAAAATTCTGCTAAATGAGGACCCGCAAAGGCTGCAGGGTTATAAATGAGTACATCGACATCTTTACTAGCTTGAAAAGAACTCTCTATCTGCTGCTGCAGAGTTTCCTTAAAGAGCTTCATAATAAAGAGCAGAGCTGTAAGTTTTTTAAAGCCTTTGGAATTTAAGATATCAGGCGACTTTTGCGCGTTGCCGATTTCTGTAAGATCCCCTTCTACCAAAGCAAAATCTAAACCATACTTCTGGCACAAAGCTTCAGCTTTTTTATGTGAAGCAATACAAACGTCATGACCTTCCTCTTTTAGCTTAACTCCTAGAGCTACATAAGGACGAATATCACCGTGCGAGCCGACACAAAGAATACCGAATCTCATTTATTATATCTCTTCTTAAGGGGGAACTCCTATTGCTCCCGCATCATACCACTCTTTCAGAGCTTTAATTGAGTCCATTAGTTTCTGAGCTAAAGCTTGCTGCGCTTCTTTTTTATCGAGATGAGAAAATTCTTTCCATAGGATCGGAGTTCCATACACGCAAGCTGTTTTTCCAAACAATTTAGGAAACTTTCGATAGCGACTCCAAATCTCGTATGTACCATGAATATAGGTTGGGATGATCGCTGAATTTGTTCTTGAAACCAAAAGAGCAATCCCAGGCTTAAAATATCCTAATGAGTTTTCAAGGCTTCTTGTTCCTTCAGGAAAAAGGATAACTTTTTTCCCTTCGTTTAAAATCGTACATATAGTCTTGAAAACTTTAACATCTGCAACATCGCCGCTGACAGGATGCGCATTGAGGGCGCTGATAAACTTTCCAAAAAGTTTATTTTTAAACAAGGTATCGCGGGCTAGAAAATGAACCTCTTCCGGCCAGGAAATGGATGCAATAGGAGGATCTAAAAACGAAGTGTGATTACACGCAATAATTGCAGATCCTTTATAATAGTGTTCCCATCCATACACCTTAAGCCTGTAAAAGACTTTAAAAACACACCACGCGAGGCAAAGAACAGAGCGGTACAACATGCCCATTGGGGATTTTTGTAACCAGCTGGCTTTTGACATCTGGATCTGAGGAGGAACCTTTTTATTTGTATAGGCAATGATCCGTTTCACCACTTCTTCAATCGGTAAATCAGAAGTGTCTATCTCGTAGGCATCATCCGGTTTACGCAAAGGGGCAAGAGAGCGATTTGAATCAAAGTCGTCCCTTTCCTTAATTTTTTTTAAAATTTCTTCGTAGGTATGCTTTTGTGCTTCAATTGGATATTTTTGCAGAAGCTCTTGCATTCTTCTTTTTGCTCGCACTTCAGGTAAGGCGGAAAGATAGATTTTCACTTCAGCAAAAGGAAAAACAACGGTTCCCATATCTCTGCCTTCAAACACAGCACTACTTTTTTCTACATAACTGCGTTGAATTTTCCAAAGCAGCTCTCTAACTACTGCAAGAGAGGAAACAAGAGATGCGCTATCAGAAATCTTTTGTGTTCGAATTTTTTCTGTTACATCTGTATCGCAGACAAAATAGCGTTTGTCTTTATTTGACGAATCAATTCTAAATTCAAATCCAGTAAGCGCCCTACGAATTGCTTCCTCTTCAGTAAGATCTACCTTATTTTCTAACAAATACCATGCAACAGAACGATACATGGCGCCTGTATCGAAAAAAGGAATGCGAAGCTCCTCTGCCACTTTTCGTGCAACAGTGGACTTCCCAGTTCCCGAAGGTCCGTCAATCGTAATAATCATATTATTCTAAAACCAAAAATATCGTTAAGAGTGAAGAAATAAAAAAAAGTAGAGAATGGGAATGGTAAATAGCAAAGAATCAATTGTGTCTAAAATTCCTCCGAGTCCAGGAAGTTTATTGCTGTCCTTGACTACTGCATCTCTCTTCAGCATTGACTCGGCTAAATCTCCAAGCTGTCCTAAAACCCCAATAAGAAGTCCAAGGCAGAGCGAGCTTCCAAAACTAAGGTTAAAAAGACCCGCGGAATAATTTTTTCCTAGGTAGTAAAAGCCAATGCTTGCGAGTACTGCGCATACAAGACCTGCCACAGCGCCTTCTACAGTCTTTTTAGGACTGATAAAAGTAGCAAGCTTGGTCTTTCCCCAGAGTCTTCCCACAAAAAAAGCTCCCACATCCGTAATTTTTGTTACGACAATCAGATAAAAAAACCACCATCTCCCATCTTGAACAAAGCTTAAGCCATTAGAAGATGGATAGATAATTGCCAAAAGAAGTCCTAAGGGGACAATGATATAAAATACTCCAAATAGCTCAACCGCTACATGTAAAAGGGCATCACGATGATCTTTAAGATGAATAATTAAAGATGCAATGACACCAAAAATGAGGATCAGCAAGGGGAGTTGCAGCATTCCAGCTGCATGATGCCCTATATAGAGAGCACTTAAAACAAATATACTTAATACCACCATTAACGAAAGATTGGGCTGCAAGTCCTTCGCGCGTAAAAGTTGAACATATTCCCAAATTCCAGTTACTCCAAGAAGTACTGTGAAAGTAAGTAAAGCGATCTTCACAAGAGCTATCTGAGAAAATACGATTAGACTTACTAAAACGAGTATCATTACAAGAGAGACCGCAGTTCTCTTTTTTAAATCATTTAATCTTTTCAAAGCCATTAGCCTCCTAAACGACGCTCTCTATGTTGATATTCGATAATCGCTTTCAATAGCTCTTTCTGGTCGAAATCTGGCCATAGAACGTCAGTAACATAGAGTTCAGTATACGAAATTTGCCATAAAAGAAAATTACTTATACGCTGTTCTCCACTTGTTCGAATTAATAATTGAGGATCTTCCCAAGAAGCTGTATCTAAATATTTAGACAACATTTCTTCTGAAATTTGATCCGAATTGATCTTATTTTGTTTGTAATCTTCGCAAAGAGAAACAATCGCTCTGCGAATCTCATCTCTTCCTCCATAATTGAAAGCAAGAACGAGTTGAATACGGTTGCAATGAGCAGTCACTTTTTTACTCTCTTCGATTGCTTCCACTACCTCAGCTGGCATTCGGGAGAGATCTCCAATTGTCTCTAATTTTACACCTTCTTCTATCATGAAAGTTCTTTGATCGATCAAAAACTTTCGATAAAGAAACATGAGAGATTCTATTTCAAAACGAGACCTAGCCCAGTTTTCGGTAGAAAAAGCAAAGACTGTTAAAACTTTAACACCCAAAGCCATCGCAGCATTAACAACTGTAATCATTGTTTCAGCGCCTTTCCAGTGCCCGATCATACTGGAGAGATGATTTCTTTTAGCCCAACGACGATTTCCATCCATGATAATGGCTACGTGTTTTGGAACTTTATCCAGATCGAGCGAAAGAAGCTCTTCAGCTGTATATAAAGTTTGACTACAAAAAAATTCATTCTGAGCTGAACTCATTACTTCCTCTAGCTACGAAGAAAAGATATTTTTTACAATGATTGTAGAAGATCTTTGCGGACCTAATGAAATCAAATGAATTGGCAATTTAAAATACGATTCAATCCATCGGAGATATTTTTTAGCATTAGTTGGCATATCTTCCAAGCTTTTACACTCTTTTGTCGACTCTTTCCAACCAGAAAGAGTTTCGTAGACAGGCTCAACAGCCTCCCACTCTTCCTTTTGATATGGGTACGAGTCCATTACTTTACCCCCGCTTCTATATCCTACACAGACCTTTATATAAGGAAGGGAGTCTAGAATATCTAACTTCATAAGAGCCAATGAATTAACTCCATTTACGGCAATAGAATATTTCGCAGCGACACAATCGAGCCAACCCATCCGTCTCTTTCTTCCGGTTGTAGTCCCTATCTCCCTTGCCTCGGCATGATTCAGAAATAAATGCTCCTCTTCTGAAGGCAACTGTGTTGGCAAGGCACCGGAGCCTACTCTTGTGGTATACGCTTTAAGAACGCCAATAACATGGGAAACTTTTGTGGGTCCAATCCCCGCACCAGCGATGATCCCCGAAGAGTAAGTGGAGGATGAAGTTACATAGGGGTAGCTACCAAATGTGGTATCAAGCCCAAAACCATGAGCCCCTTCTAGCAAAACCGATTCGTTGTTTTGTAGAGCCCTTTCAAGATCGACTTCAACCTGGGTTAAAAACGGCTTTAGCTTTTTTCCTAATAAAGAAAATTTTGCAAACAATTCTTCAAATTTTTCTTCACCTAGTTCTAATGATGGGTATTCAAGCATCTTATAGGAAAAAATTTCTTTTAACCTTTCTCGGAGGATCTTCTCGTCTACCAGATCGCAAATGCGAATGCCCACGCGATTTACTTTATCAGCATAGCAAGGCCCTATTCCTCTTCCGGTGGTTCCTAAAGAAAATTTTCCACGGAATTTTTCTTGAAGCTTATCAATTTGAATATGGTAGTCTAAAATCACATGCGCTAAAGGAGAAATCTTTATCCTATCTCTAAAATCCACCTTTGCAGCTTCAAGCTTTGCCATTTCATCGATAAGCACCTTTGGATCGATTACAGTCCCTGCGGCAATGTAACAAATAGTATGTGGATATACAACCCCTGAAGGAATTAAGTGAAATTGGTATTCTGTTTGATCTACTACAACTGTATGTCCAGCATTATTCCCCCCTTGGGACCTAACCACATGCTTTGCATTTTGCGAAAGTAAATCTACTACTTTACCTTTCCCTTCATCACCCCACTGCAATCCAACCACAACTATTCCAGGCATATCAAATCTATCCTCAATAATAATAAACTCTAAAACAAAACATTACACAGCATATCTGATCGTGTAATTGAAACATATTGTTTTTAAGAAGCAAAATAAGACACAAAATTTTATTTGACTAGACAGAATCGGAGCTTATAAGTATCCTTCTTCAGTAAAATGACGAACCGAGTTTTGGATATTTTTTGTCCGTAACCCTATTCAGGAATACTTCTTCTACAAAAAATCCTTAACTTTAGGATCTTTTTCAATCATTCACCAAGGACTTGTCTTTTCATGGAAAAACAAAAACGCTGGCAGTTATTCCTCATTCTCGCTGTGATAGTTCTTACTGTATACAATATTATACCTACCCTCTTCTTCTATTCACAACCTTTAAAACAGCCAATACAAGAAAGTAAAGGCAACGAAATTGCTTTAGATATTTCCGAAAGAACAAACGGTCTCTCTCAAGAATCTTTAGACTGGCTCAAATCTTTTTGCAAAAACTTACATGTGAAGCCTTCGTCCATTGCTTTAGATCCGGAAAACTCTGAATTAATTCAAGTAGCTTTTACTACAACAGATGATGCTAACAAATTTAGAGCTTATCTCCCGCGTGCAGGGAGCTTAATCCCTTTTGCCCCAGCTCAGCTATCACTTTATAACAGAACCTCTAATGATGTAAGCAAAACTGTCTTTGTTCAAAGAAAGATCCCTATTTTATTTGACACAAACCAAGTTCAAAAATTCTTCACATTCTCTCCAAAAAATGAACTTAATAATACAACGACGGATCTCTACAAAACGGTAATTTTAGATCGCGCCTTTCAATTAGGTATTCAAATTGGCGGAACATCTGAAAATGCAGATTACGTAAGCGCTGTTATCAACAATCCTGGGGCAACGCAAACACGCGATCTTCTCCTCTATCTATCACGCAATATCGTTTCATCAGCGAAAGGATTTGGAGAAAGCTCCTCAATTGCCCAGAGATATTTTTCCAGCTACTCCCAAATCAACCTTTCTAACAAAAACGATTTCATCCGCAAATTCGTATCTACTTTAGAACTTGTAAAAGACGGCATCAAATTAGAAAGAATCGACCTTGAGCAAGAAGAGCAGCGTTTACAAGCTAGCAATAATTTTCTTGATACAATCCAAAAGCAAAAATTAGATCTTTTACTTTCTCAAGAGAAAACACTCGACTCTGCAGCCAAAATTATTAAGAACAACTCAAGCGTATTTGCTTCAGGAAAAACACCTTGGACATATGACTCTCTTCAAGGAATCATTACTACAAGCGCGTTAAACACCAAATCAAACGTTCAAACTATTTTCTTTGAAGATCGTGATCCATTTATTAAAAGCTTGCAGATTGACTGGGATACAGAAAAGTTCTATTTAGAATTGCATGAAGATTTCTTATCTCTGAAAAATGAGCTGGAGCAAAAACCCTCTCTTTCTTCTAGAAAGAATATCGTTGAACAACTCCTATTTGATGACATTGCCTTCTTATCTCGCGAATCGAGCGAAACAATTACCCCTAGACACGACAGATTTGAAATTACGTTAAGTGATATTTCAAATAGCAAAAGCTTCTTGGTAATGAACCTTGCAAGCGTTGCAAAAACACAAGTAGAAAAACTGAAACATGTTCTTTTCAATTCTTGGAACCCAAAACACCCAGACTTGAAAAAAGAAAACTTTCCAGTTTGGGACTTTGACACCTTCCAAAAATTATCCGCTGAAGATCAAAAATTGGGACTGCTCCTCTATTCTCCTGTACAGTATCAAAAACTTCCTCCAAAAGGATTCAAAACCAATTCGATCTATGTTATCGCAAAAGGTGTACAAGACATTTTGGAGAAAGCGAGAAATACACCGGATTCAGAGGAAACAAAGCAGTTTTTCAGTGATTTCAATGAACTAAGAGCACTTCTTGAGCAAAATGGATTTTATGGATACCCTGGATCTGTATTAGGACCTAATACAGCATTTACAAGTGATTATATTTTTGAAGATTATGACTACTTCCAAACAATCTTAAAGGCAACACGAGAAAACTTTTCAGTTCATGGGACAAAACGTTTTGCCGTCTTAGAATTCTCCAATCTCGAACAAAGAATTCTCACAGAAAATAAGATAGACACTCTTGAACATGAAGACCTCTTAAAATGGAGAGATGACTATCACGCAGCTAAATTGGGTATAAAAGGGGTCTCTCCTTATGACGTTCCTTCCCCAACCAAAAATGCCTTTTTCAACAATTTGAAAATTAGCACGATTAAGTATTTCCGTGGAGATGACCGCAAAATTCTTACATGGGGACTCGACTTATCTGGTGGAAAAACTGTACAAATTGAGCTTCGCGATAACAACAACCGCTTAGTTACACAAGACGCAGATATTCAACAAGGTATTAACGAGCTCTACAAGCGAGTGAACAAATTAGGCGTTTCTGAGGTCAGCATCCGTAGAGAAGGAAATTTCATTACTCTTGATTTCCCAGGTGCGCAAGGCTTTTCTGCTTCAGAACTTGTTAAAGCCTCTTCCATGTATTTCCATGTAGTTAATGAGAAATTTTCAACAAACAATCCACTTGCTTCAGAATACGTCAACCGATTCTTACAAGAAATTTGGAATGAAGCTGTTGTTACAAACAGAACTGAACCTGAAGATGTAAACCTGATCGCTTGGCGTCATCTATATGGCAGCTCCTTGGACCAAGAAGTAATTCAGCCAAGAAGCGAAGCTGCTGAATACCTACTCCAAAATGGACTAAAACTTTCTAATCCTTTGGATAGCACTGCAAGCAGTTTTTTTGATGATTCTCGTTCAAAAATTGCCATCATGAAAGGAGATAGCTTTACAGACTGGGCAGGCCAATCACATCCTCTTCTCGTTGTATTTAACAACTACGCATTAGAAGGTTCGAATTTACAAAATGTTCAATCTTCTTTCGATCCTTCCAAAGGAAATTTCTTAAGCTTTGAAATCAAAAGTTCATCCACTGTCAGCGATGGACAAAAAATGAATCCAAGGTCTGACATTTACGCTTGGACATCCCAATTTTCTAAAGAGAAAGTCGCGGGGACTTCAAACGAAAGCTATTCTCAAGGAAAAGGATGGAGAATGGCGGTTGTCCTAAATGGCCTAGTGATTAGTTCACCGATGCTCGATGAGCCTATTAGAAATAGCGCCTCCATCACAGGGAGTTTTTCACAGCGTGAAATCAATCAGCTCGAAGCTGATTTAAAAGCAGGCTCATTAACATTTACTCCTAAAATTCTCTCAGAGAAAAACGTCAGTCCTGAAATTGGATCTAAGGAAAGAGTCCACGCGATTATTGCAACTTTCTTAGCGCTTGTTCTAGTCGGTTTTGCAATGGTTGGATACTACCGTTTTGCTGGAATGGTAGCTTCTATAGCGGTTCTCTTCAACCTACTTATTATGTGGGCTACATTACAAAATCTGGGAGCAACGATCACTCTTGCCAACATTGCCGGGATTATCCTTACAGTCGGTATGGCTGTCGATGCGAACGTTCTTGTTTTCGAAAGAATCAGAGAAGAGTATGCAGTGACTGGAAGAATTGCATCTGCTGTGCATGCTGGATATAGAAAAGCATTTTCTGCGATCTTCGATTCCAACATCACGACAATTATTGCGGCCCTTATATTACTCCAATTTGACTCAGGTCCTATCAAAGGATTTGCAGTTACATTAATAGTGGGTATTTTATCCTCTATGTTTACAGCCCTGTTTATGACACGATATTTCTTTACAGGCTGGGTCAAAAATCCTGAAAACAAAACTCTTTCGATGTCGAAATTCATTTCACCGAGAAAGTTCAATTTCCTTAAGTTCACAAGACCCGCTTACATCATTTCCATTGCAGTTGTTGCCCTTGGACTCTTGCTCGCAAATGTACAGCGTGGCTCTTTACTTGGCATGGATTTCACAGGTGGATTCGCTATTAATTTAGAATTACAGCCTTCGACGCAAGCAGACTATAGAGCTCAAGTGGAAAAGGCGCTTCTTGGACAAGGTGCAAATTCTCAAGATTTCCAAATCAGAGAATTAACGCCTTCTAACAATATCCGCCTCTTCTTGAGTAGAAATATGGAAGCTTCAGGTAGACCGTTCTCTAATTTGGTAGAAAATCCAAATGCCGATGAACTCGGCTATGCTTATGAAAGCAACCCTAAAATTGTTTGGGTAGTCGACACTCTTCAGAAAGGGGGAGTTTCCCTTACACCTCAGTCTTTAGAAAGACTTGATAAGAACTGGAGCGAAATCAGCGGACAAATGTCCTCTTCCATGCGCAATAGCGCAATTATCGGTCTATTGCTCGCAATTATCTGTATCATGATCTACATCACGATTCGATTTGAATTTAAGTATGCGATCAGCGCGACAATTTGTATCGCTCATGATGTCATATTTACCATTGCTTGTATCAGCATCTTGCATATGCTCGGTGTGCCCGTGCAGCTCGATTTGCACACGATTGCCGCGCTACTTACGATTGTAGGGTACTCGCTCAATGATACGATTATTGTCTTCGATCGTATCCGAGAAGATTTAAAACATATGCGTAAACATACTTTCTATGAAGTGATCAACCACGCGCTTAATACAACGCTTAGCCGAACTCTTTTAACATCTGGAACGACTCTATTAGTCTTGCTCCCGCTCATCGTCCTCGGAGGAAGCACAATTTTTGGATTCTCTCTTGTGATGGCTATCGGCGTAATTTTTGGCACGTTGTCTTCTCTTTTTATTGCAGCCCCTCTATTACAATTCTTTCACAATAGAGAACAAGAAAAGCAAGAAAAGTTGGCAATTATGCAATAACAAATTTTCTAAAATCAAATTTACCTATATAGTGAAGGAAATAGCGCGTAAAATCGTTTGCATAGACAGTTAGTAATAAAGTTAGTCCCGTATGGTAAATGAAAGGAAACTCATGACCAAACCACAGAGTCCCGGAGGAACCATATGGGTGTACCCAACACTAAATCCTGAATGGCTGAAAACAATCATTAAAGAATTCAACATTCATCCTGTTACTGCGCAAATTCTTGTATCTAGAAAGTTTGAATCTCTAGAAAAAATTCATGAATATCTTTACGCAAAGCTTCCTAACCTCTTTGATCCCCATCTTTTCAAAGATATGGACAAAGCGGTAGATAGAATTATCCAAGCTTTGCAAAACCATGAAAAAATTCTGGTTTATGGAGATAACGATGTAGACGGAATTACTGCAACTACGTTGCTCATTGAATTCTTGCTCTATATTGGCGCCCAAGCTTTTTATTACATACCTAATCGCAATTCATTAAAACAGAGCCTCATGCTTGATGCTCTTGATTATGCTGTCGCAAAAGATTGTAAATTAATTATTACCGTTGATTGTGGCATTACATCTGCAGAGGAAATTAAGGAAGCTGTCAGCCGTAAAATCGATGTCATTGTAACAGACCACCATGAGCCGACAGCTAAACTTCCTCATTGCATTGCTACATTAAATCCAAAACTCCTCGATAGCACTTATCCTAATCGAGACTTAACAGGTGTTGGCGTTGCTTTCAAACTTGCTCACGCAATCACGAACTTCCTTATTGAAAACAATGAAATCAGCGCTTCTAAAATTGACCTAAAACGCTACCTCGATCTTGTAGCTCTTGGAACCATTGCTGATATGGGATCCCTTATGGGAGAAAACCGTATACTAGTTCGTTATGGGTTAAGACAGCTACGTAAAACAAAACGGATCGGACTAGTTAAATTATTTAATGTTTGCGAACTCAAGCTCGGTGAAATTACCCCTATTGATATCGCATCAAAAGTTGCCCCCAGACTAAACAGTTTAGGAAGAATTGCTGATCCAAAAAAGGGTGTCGATCTTTTATTAATTCGCGATCCTATCGCTGCAGAGGCTTTAGCAAAAGAACTGGATTTAAATAATACGGAAAGACAAAAAATCGAAAGAAAGGATTCTGAAGATATAGAAAAGTTCATCCATTCTAATCCTCAAATTCTATCTGATAGAGCCATTGTCCTTCATTCCACAAAATGGCATCCGGGAATCATTCCTATTATTACCGCTCGAATTGCAAAACAATATAATAGACCGACGCTTGTCATCGCCATAGATCAGGGCATTGGCAAAGGGTCCATGAGGACCATTCCTGAATTCCCACTCCTTACTGTACTTAAAGACAATCAAGATCTTCTCTTAAATTTTGGAGGTCACGATTTTGCTGCTGGACTTACAATTTTAGAAGAAAACATTCCTTCTCTTAAAAAGAATTTCATTCATGCAGCAAATGCGGTTTTACAAGAGCATGATATAGTTGCAAAACTTCATTTAGATGCGCTAGTCAGTTTCGGAGACTTAACTTTTGATTTCATGGAATCACTAAACTTATTAGAACCCTTCGGAAATGAAAATCCAACACCTATTTTATACTGCGATGCTAAACAATCTTGGCCACCAAAGGTCGTAGGAAAAACTCACCTAAAACTGTATCTGGAACAAAACGAACGCATATTGGAAGGGATCGGATTTGGTATGGGTGAAAAAAGATCTCAACTCTGCAAAAAAAATGCAAAAGTCCACATTGCATTTTCCCCTCATATTAACAACTTTTTAAATAAGTCGAGCATTCAACTGCATATACGCGACTTTAAACTTACCGACTAGCTTTTCTAGTATCGCCTATGAACCCAATCATGAAAGGAAAAATCTCGCGAATTGCTTTTGGCGGATCTGGCATAGCAAAAAACGATGGACTTGTTATCTTCGTTCCCTTTGCAGCCCCTGAAGACAATCTCACGATTGAAATCACAAAACAAAAGAAGACCCACGGCTTTGGCAAAATCCTTTCTATCGATGAGCCAAGCCCATATCGAATTAAGCCAATCTGTCCTTATTTTGGAGAATGCGGGGGATGTCAATTTCAACATTTAGAGTATAGCAAGCAACTCGAAATCAAATATCTTTTTGTCAAAGAAGCCCTTGAAAGAATTGGAAAAATAAGTTGCGAAGTAAGCCCTGTTGTCCCCGCTGAAAAGGCGTGGGCCTATAGACGCCACATTACCCTGCACCTGACTCCATTTGAAAGGGGATTTCAAGCAGGATATGTAGGAATAGACCACGTATCTCCCCTAGTAGTCAAAAGCTGTGATATTTTCATAGATTCGAAACAGCCTCTTCTTATAGAGCTACAAAGCTATCTTAAGGAATGTAATAACAATGGGATTAACGAAGCCCATGTCCGTATTCTCAAAGCCTCAGAACACACCTTTTTACTAGCATTCACCTTTTTTCCAGCTCTACCTGAGAATTACTCCTCTTTTTGTAAAAACTTGCATCAAAAGATTCCAAGCTGCGTTGGCGTAGTCATTAAAAGCCCTAGAGAGGTTCATTCCTATGGACAAACAACCGCAAGCTTTACAATTGACGATATAAAATTTACATACTCTCCTTATGGATTTGTACAAAATCACCCTCAGCAAAGCGCAAACATCTATCATGAAATTGTAAAGATTATAAGCCCTAATTCTAAGAAAGTACTCGATCTATATTGCGGAATCGGGGTTTCTTCTTTGCTTCTAGCAAGAACAGGCAGAGAAATTTTGGGAATCGACAGTAATAAAGATTGTATTTACTTAGCTGAAAGAAATGCGCAAGAAAATGGGATTCAAAAAGCGGTCTTTACAGCTGAAAAAGTAGAGAAAAGTTTAGAGAAGCATCTTAAAGAATTTGCTCCCGATACGATAATTGTGAATCCACCAAGGATCGGTATTAGCAAAGAAGTGCTTGATATTCTTTTAGAATATAAACCTAAAGAAATCCTCTATACTTCTTGTAATCCAACGACTTTAGCAAGAGATTTACATAGACTCTGCGATGTGGGATATCAAATTGCTCTATGCAAGCCATATGATATGTTTCCTCAAACCACACACGTAGAAACTCTAGTGCAACTTAAAAGAGGAAACGATACTACCCTGTAAAGGGTAGTATCGCTTTTCCATTACATCGCTTGTGTGTCTTCAGATTTTTTGCTTAAATAGCTTTCTTTATAAGCGTTCAGGTCGTTTGCATGAACTACCCAAGCAGCTCCTTTACGAACAGCTTTTAATAGACCCACTCTTGTTGCATAATAAATTTTCTGCGCAGGAACGTTAAGCATTTTAGCTGCTTGGTTCACTGAATAAAAACCTTTCTTATTATCAAATAAGAGCTCGCCTTCGTAAACAGATTTTGTTCTAGAATACTTTTGCTGTCTATAGACTTCTAAGTCTTCTAAAGAAATTGTCCAACGTGTTGTATCTTTAAACGCTTTAAGCTTTCTTTGCTTAATAGCAACGTAGATAGCTTGTCTTGTTACATTATTAATTTTTGCAGCTTCAGTAATCGAAACTACTTTTTTGCCAGAAGAAGAAACTTCCCCTTGCTGCATTAGGTTATTTTCTTGATTCATTTTATTACCCCGCTATTTTTATACAGACAATCACTTGAGTCTGTTTTTATTTATGTTTATTTATATGACATCTTATTCAATTTGAAAATGTGATTATTACATAATAATCAATTGAAATCAACAATTTTTCTTGAAAAATAAATGTTTTACTAATTTTATTAGCTATAAACCTTTAACGTCGTTATGCTAAGCCATAATAATCATTTATATGATTATGAATAGGCTATAAGTCACAAATTATTGATTTTCAAAAATTTAAGAAGAGACCTCTATGCGCTTTAGAATTATTCCCCTTATTTTCCTGCTTATTTTCGGAATATGCGAAGCAAAGCCGCCCGCCCTAACCCCTAAAGATACAAGGGTTAAGATAGAGGAAATTTTAAAAGCCCATGTCTCCCATCAAAGCCTTACCACTGACCTTATACAAAGGACCCTCAGCAATTATATTGATGAGCTCGACCCTTCTAAGACCTATTTTATAGAATCTGAACTCGAAGCTTGGCTCAAGCCTTCGGATCAATTATTGCAAGAGACTCTACAAGGCTTTAAAAAAGAAGATTTTACAGTTTATGAGAAAATCCATGCTGTCTTGGATCGGGCCATACTAAGACGTAGTGAGCTTGAAAAGAACATAGACCTTGAAAACCTTCCTAAAAATCCGCAACCATTTGACGTTGAAGATCTTAAATGGACAGCAACACAAGAAGAACTACAGGAGCGTCTCACCCAAATTAAAGCCCTGCAACTTGAAGCAGCAGCTAAGATCAAGGAAGAGAATAGGGAACAGTTTCTTCAAAAACTAAATAAGAGGCGTTTAAGCAGGGAAGCAGACCTAACCTCCTCAGCTCCAGATATTAAAAAACAAATTATACTCTCTTTTGTATTGAAGGCGACAAGCTCTGCCCTCGATTCCCAAACTCACTACTTTACTCCTTCCGAAGCCAATCAATTTATGATGCAAGTACAGCAAAGATTATTCGGAATCGGGGCCCAACTCCGAGATGACCTCAATGGCTTTTCGATCGTAAGGCTCTTAGATGGAGGACCTGCGATCTCTGGAAACAAAATCCGAGTGGGGGACCGTATTATTGGAGTAGACCATCAACCCGTTGTAGGTATGGATATTACAGAAGCGGTTGAACTCATCCGCGGTCCTCAAGGAACTCCCGTTCACCTAACCTTGGTTAGAGAAAATACCACTGATAATGGAAAACAAGAAGAAATCTTAGAAATAGATATTATTCGCGGAGAAGTCATCCTCACCGAAAGTCGTTTTGACTCTTCTTATCAACCTTTTGGCGATGGGATCATCGCGCATCTAACCCTATACTCCTTTTATCAAGATGCACAAAATTCTTCCGCTTCCGATCTTCGAAAAGCAATTGAACGCTTGCAAGCAGAACATAAAATTAAAGGGGTTATTTTAGATTTACGAAACAACGCCGGAGGTCTTCTCACACAAGGTGTTGCAGTTACCGGTCTTTTTATAAAAAAAGGAATTGTTGTCTCAATTAAGGATAATTCAGGACAAATTCAACATCTACGTAATATTGATGAAAAACCAATATGGGATGGACCTTTAGTTGTTCTTACAAATATAGGAAGCGCTTCCGCATCAGAGATTGTAGCACAAACTTTAAAAGACTACGGAAGAGCGATTCTTGTAGGTGATCAAAAGACATTTGGAAAAGGAAGTTTTCAAACGTTTACTTTGGATACAGCAAGCAACGGAAAGGTAAACCCCAAAGGCGAATATAAAGTAACCAGAGGAAGATACTATACTGTATCAGGTAAAAGCCCTCAGCTCACTGGGGTCTCTACAGATATTGTTGTTCCGGGTTTATTTTCTGAGATTGAGTATGGGGAACAATTTACAAAATTCCCGCTCGCTAATGATAGCATCCCCCCAAATTTTGAAGATAACCTAGCTGATATTCCGCAGGGACATCGCGATCAAGTTATGAAAATTTATAAAAATAACCTACAGCCTATCCTACATACATATGATTCGTATTTTGAAAATTTACGCATAAACTCAGAACAGAGAATCCTACTCAATCAAAACTATCAAAACTTTCTTAAAGAAATTAAGAAAAAGGATGCGAACTCCGAAGTCGTTGACTTTTTTGGGCAATCTGATTTGCAGCTTATGGAAACATTTAACGTTATGAAAGATTTACTTTTCTTAATGCAAACCAAAGAGTCGCAACAGGTAGATCCAAATAGGAAAAGTGCGAGTGAGGCTCCTTTACGTTAAAGGAGCAAATGATCTCCCTTTTTCTTTAATGAAAGGCACTTCTTATTTTTTCTTTACACATGAATCAATTAAGGAAGATAAATGTTGCCAAGGATCGACAAGATCTTGAGACTTCCTTATAAACTTTGATGTATCAGCGCAAATCTCTTCAAAAGCAGGGCGCGAAGAATAATTATCTAAAGTTTCCATCATCATTTCTCCGATCTGATATAAACTGTATCCATTTTCAACGGCTTTTTTTACAAATCGAATTTGCGTTTTCGTAGCAATGATAATTCCGTCGACATGCTTTTGGAATTCATCTTGATTTTCAGAAAAATTTTCTACAGCAGTAGACATTCTATCTCGTATCTTCCTTTCCACTTCGTTTTCATCAAGGTCAGCAATCCAATTTTTTACCTCTTGAAGAACGGGTTCTTTTACTTGTTTGCAAGAAATCCATTCACCGTGAATTTCTGAAATGATCTTATCTGGTTCATTATGCCAATTCAAACTCCCCAGTAAAATTAATCCATGATCAATCAAGTGAAATTGACCGTTACTTTCATTATAAAATGCGTTCCCGTAATGACGATCACAATTTCCAAAAACTAGATCGAACGCAGCTTGCATTTGGATTTGTTTCGTTGAGATTATATCAACTTCGCGCGTCGTCATTGAATCTAAAGCTGTTCCTTGTACAAAAAATTGAAAGGAACCCGTTTTTTGTACCAGAGTTGTTGATGTAGGATTTTCTGGAAATGTCACCTTAATCATCGTTGTATAAGGAACCCCAAAAAGCTCTCCCCCCAAATCATAAGCTAAAACTTCTTTGTAGCAAGAAGTTCCCGGAAAGTGTCCAACTCGTTGGCTAAAGCTGGTGTCTGTCTTACCTCTAGGATTGTTTGGCATGTAAGCTTCCTCATCAGAAGGCTTAAATATCCCTATTATCTGTCCTTGGAAATTTTTAATAAAATACGAGCCATTTATCCCCTGAGCAGTCAGTTTGGGAGAAATTTCATTTCTTACTCCCAAATCAACCTCAGGATCAAAACTCATTTCAATACTGCAAATAGCTTGCGCTGTTGTGGATTCAATCCTTTTTTTTATAAGGCCTTCACATTTGTATTGATAAGCTCTTTCT
This sequence comes from Chlamydiota bacterium, assembly GCA_013041585.1. Classification (GTDB taxonomy): domain Bacteria; phylum Chlamydiota; class Chlamydiia; order Chlamydiales; family Rhabdochlamydiaceae; genus JABEVM01. Next base: position 3,057 of record JABEVM010000231.1, on the reverse strand, counting down.
ATTAATTTTCTCTTATCGTCAGGAAGGAGACAGTTATCTTGTTTGAAAATTTCAAGAATCACTCGATATCGCTGTGAAAAATCTTTGGGATCAAGATTTTCAAAATACTTTTCTGTAGCCTGCGCAATTACATGACTTATTCTGGCTTTCTGATGAAATTCGAGAAAAAATTGACTAACTTTACCTGATCTTGCAGAAGCGTCTTCAACATATAGCATTCCTTGGGAATCGCAGCCTATATGACTTCCTTCTCTCAAAAGGGAAATAACTCTAATATTGCTTGCTATTCTCGTACTTTCTGAGCTCATTTTTTCCTAGAGAGTTTTCCTTTTTAAAAACAAAAAAAGAGTTCTTTGTAAACAGGAAAAGCCGCTAAATGTCTTATTTTCACATCTTCTTATCCTCTGAAACTAAAAAGTAGCTCTACATATTTTTCCATTTTGTTGGTACTATTTATCCTTTTTAAGGAGCTCTATGAAAAATTCTTTCCGAATCATTACCCTATGTCTTTCTCTCTTCTTAGAATTTGTTGCTTTCCCAAGCTGTCAAAAATCTCCAAAAAAACAAACTCAAACCGAATCTGCAGAACTTGCTTCCATTTCTACGAAAGATCCTGTCCAAATGGATGCGCAAACTCGCGCTTATCTTAATAAAATAAATACCTTACGTTTTATCCCTATAGAAAAACTTCCCCTGTCAGTTCTTCGCACAAGTCCCAGCCCTTATGGGTATGAAAGTAAAGCCTTAATTAAAAAAACCGAACAGATTTCTATCCCCGGACCTTCAGGTGAAATCCCTTTACGTATCTATACTCCCGAGGGACAGGGGCCATTTCCCGTTTTTGTCAACTTCCACGGAGGAGGATGGACTCTTGGCGGATTACATAATTGCGACGGTTTTTGCGCGGAAATCTGCAATAGAGCTCAGTGTATCGTCGTATCAGTAGATTATCATTTAGCGCCCGAATACAAATTCCCTAAACCACTTCTTGATTGCTATACAGCAACTCAGTGGGCAGCAGAAAATATTTCTAAATATAATGGAGATCCTAAGAAAATTGCTGTAGGGGGAGATAGCGCGGGAGGTAACCTCGCTACAGCTGTAGCTCTAATGGCTCGCGATAAAAAATCTATTAACCTTTGCTGCCAAGTGCTTATGTACCCGGTCACCAATTACAATTTTTCAACTGACTCGTATCAAGCTTTTGCAGAAGGATACATGCTCACTACTTCGACTATGAAATGGATGTGGGAAAATTATCTTAGTGCGGATGCAGATGGTTCAAATCCTTATGCATCGCCTCTACAAGAGGCTTCTCTTAGAGGTTTACCACAAGCTCTTGTTATCACTGCCGAGTTCGATCCACTACGCGATGATAGCCTAGCTTATGCAAAAAAACTAGCACAGGCAAACGTTGAAGTTGTCCAAATAACCTACCCAACCATCCACGGCTTCATAAGCTTTGCAGACAGGCTCGATGTAGGGAAAGCGGCCACCATGTTAATAGCTAATTATCTGCATACAACTTTTGCCGAAAACAGATAAAATAATTTTTATTATGAAGCTAATTTTTACATAGTTACTGGATACAATTGCGCCTACGTCTTTTATCTTGAAATCTATCAAAAAATACTACAAAATTAGCGCCTAACTTAGTTGTTTCTGGAAACAAGAAAAAGGAATAAAAAATGTCCGTTCGTGTACGTATAGCTCCTTCACCTACCGGTGATCCTCATGTGGGTACCGCCTACATGGCTCTTTTCAATATCATTTTTGCTAAACATTTTGGCGGCAAGTTTATCTTACGAATTGAAGATACGGACCGTACACGCTCTCGCCCAGAATACGAAACAAACATTTATAAAGCTCTTGAATGGACAGGAATCCGTTGGGATGAAGGTCCAGATGTGGGAGGTCCTTTTGGTCCTTATAGACAATCGGAAAGAACAGAAATCTATAGAGAATATTGCCAAAAGCTTCTTGATAACGGAACTGCATATAAGTGTTTTGCCACTGCAGAAGAACTCGCTGAAATGAGAGAAGTAAGTAAAAAATTAGGACAAAAGACAGGCTACGATCGAAGATACCGAAACTTAAGTCCTGATGAAGTAAAAAAACGAGAAGATGCGGGACAGCCTTTTGTTATACGCTTAAAAGTTCCACTGACTGGCGAATGTGTTTTTCAAGATGGAATAAAGGGGCGCCTTACATTTCCATGGGCTGATGTCGATGATCAAATTCTGATGAAATCCGATGGATTTCCAACCTATCACTTAGCAAACGTCGTCGATGACCATCTTATGCAAATCTCCCACGTAATTCGAGGGGATGAGTGGATGAGCTCAACCCCAAAACATATCCTTCTCTACCAAAGTTTTGGTTGGACACCACCTGCGTTTATGCACATGCCGCTACTTCTAGGTAAAGATGGGAAAAAATTATCAAAGCGCAAGAACCCAACTTCTATTTTCTATTAACGAGATAGCTGATATTTGCCAGAAGATTTTTTAAACTTCTTAAGTCTGATGGGATATAGCATGCCGGAAGACAAAGAGATTTATTCTTTAGATGAAATTATCAAAGCTTTCGACCCGACTCGGATCGGGGTTTCTGGAGCCTTCTTCGACATGCAAAAACTCGATTGGATGAACCAGCAGTATCTGATCAAATTGATTCCAGAGAATCAACTTTGGCAAAAAATACGAGATTGGTCTTTCAATGATGCGTTCATGGCAAAACTCATGCCGCTTTGTCATACAAGAATTAAAAATTTTGGTGAATTCATGGAGCTTTGTTCCTTTTTCTTCGTCAATAATATCGCCTATTCAAAAGAGCTTTTGTGCCCAAATAAAATTTCTGAAGAACATGCAACTTTTCTACTACAGACCATCATTTGGAGCCTTGATGAGCAAGAAGATTGGGGAAAGCAGGGTATTGAAGTAGCTTCTAAAGCTGCAGCTGAAATTTTTGGAATCAATCACAAGAAGGTCATCATCCCTATTCTTTACGGATCGCTAACTGGCAAACATTTTGGTCCGCCGCTTTATGATTCTGTAG